>ONYB01000198.1 GCA_900321895.1 uncultured Brachyspira sp. | reverse complement strand
GTCATTTTGCCACTCTGCCGTGTTTTTGTCCACTTGGTGCATTGCATAGACGAGCTCCACTGGCGGACAAATTGCGAGGATTTTGGTAAGATTAAGGGTGTTGTTTTTATATTCCTTGTCTCCGACAAAAAGTGCCGTCAATGCCCCGTAAGATGTTCCTATTAGCAGACGTTCCTGATTAAAGGTGATGTGTTTGTCGCCTTCAAGTTTGGTAATGATTTTTGCTGTAACGGTTTTTAGATAATCCCCGTCCACGTAGGGGTTTCCGGGGTGAAAGCCGTCCGGCATACTTTTGGCAAATTCCCATTGGAAGGCACTCCCTTCGATTATGACGGAATAGCCCGCATCAAAAAAGAGTTTTGCCAAAAGGGTTGAGTGGCTTGAGTATATGCCTTCGCCGATTGACGGAAAAATTATTGCAAGCGGGGATGTTGTCGATTTTTGTAAGATGTAACGGAAATTGTAGTCGTTTCTCCCGTCTGAAATGTTGACGGAGGCGGTTTTTATTTTTTTCTTAAAACTTCTGTTCCAAACCGAAAGTTCGTTCCAAATTGAGTTGTTGATGTTCGGAAGTTCAAAAAGTGCGGTTCTCATTGAATCCGTCACAGGATTTTGCGGATTGTAGGAATTCAGGAGGATGTCTGCCATAAGTTTTGAATTCTTGGAATTGTAGCTTTTTAAGATTAGATTGTCGAGATTTTCGCCCGCATTCAAAATTTCTGCAATAGTAATTTCGTCATCTTCGCTTACTCCTTCCGTAAGCGGTTTTGGAGAAGTTGCGGCAAGTTCGTTTCCTGTTGTCGGGTCGAGTTTTACATTTTCAATTTTATCGGTGTCATAATTTTCGTTATAAAGGTCGATATTTGTGTCCAAAACCTCTTTTCTGTCGAGGTTTGAAGTCTTTATATGACTTTCGATACCGTAGAGTTTTTTTGTGATGTCATACGGGTCGGCGTAATTTGATTCAATCATTTTCATAATCGGTTGCATATATGCGGTGCGGTTTACCAAAAGCCCCGCCTTAACCGCCGCAAGCACGGGGGTTGCAATATATGAAGTCGGGTTAAGTGCAGTGTCGAGTGCTTTTCCGCAAAGCCCCCTCGGACAAGTTCCCATAAGCCCCGGAATGACCATATAAGGACCTGATTTGACATGGCACTTTGTGAGAGCCTGCTCCATATTTTCGTTGGCTTGTTCATAGTGAAAAATGTGTTTTGCAGGGTCAAACATTCCGCCGAGCCCGATTGTGGAATTCGTCAAAAATCGCACGGTTTCGTGTCCCGAGGTCTTGAAATCCTTTTGAATAAGACTGCTCATAAGTCTCATCGGGTATTCGATGTTGTTGGTCATATATTTAATCCTGTCCATTCCGTACTGGGGCATAATCGATGCCCAAAGTATGTGTAGCGGTTTTAGGGCATACTTGTTCAATTTTGAATTGAATGTGAACATCTTGCGATTAAAGCCTTCAAATTTATCGTTTCCGAGGTATTCATAGGCGTAGTCTGGATATTTTGCAGGTTCGGTGATTTCTCCGAGTGCGAAGTTGACATTTAAAACGATTAATAAAAATAAAAGTGCTATAAATTTTTTAAATTTGGACATTTTTCTCCTCAACAAATTCGTCTTTACTTCTAATAATCTTTTTAATTTGTCCGCAAAAGAAATTCTTCACCTGTATATTTTTCGTGCTAATTGAAGATTTTAATTTACATAACTTTATTTTTGGCTAATTATTGTGTCATTATGCTAAAATACTTTTGTGTATTATCAACAGAGGAGTTTGCTATGAAAAATATTTTTAAAATACTGACAGCAGTTGTTGCGGTAGCAATTTCGCTTCCGGCAGTAGCCTTTCAATTTCCTGATGTTCCCACAAATCATTGGGCGGCAAAGCAAATGGATATTTTGTCCGACAAGGGTGTAATCGTCGGTTATCCTGACGGGACGTTCAGACCTGATGAAAACGTTACGAGAGCAGAATTTGCCTCAATGGCGATAAAGGCACTCGGGCAGGAGCATACAACGGTTGTTCAACCCGTAAACTTTACGGATATTACAAACGAATATTGGGCTTATGACGCAATTCAAAAGGCACTTTATTTTGACTTGATTTCTTGTCCTGAAGAAGGCGGTGCGTTCAGACCCGATGATACGGTTACGAGAGAAGAATCAATGACGGTTGCCGTAAATGCCCTTACAACCGAGCAAATTAGTGAGGTTAAGGCAAAAGAAGTTTTGAGAAAATATGCTGATGTAAATTCTGTTCCGCAAGAATTTCTTATTCC
>ONYB01000197.1 GCA_900321895.1 uncultured Brachyspira sp. | reverse complement strand
TTCGTTTTAGATGTCGGCTACGACGTACTTTTTGCGGTGCAAATCGACAAAGTTACGGGCAAATGTTACATCATCAACAGTCGCAAAAACGAAAAAATACTTTTCAAAGGTAAACCGTTTGTAAAAATCGAAGTTACAAACATCAGCAAAGTTGTTTTTGCGGACACCAACGAATTTATCAGCGTAAAGATTGATGTTCCGAGCAAAACCGTAACTTCTATCGAGAACGAAGAATTGACGGAAGAGGATTTAAAAAGAATTTACGGAAACGATCAGGCAACTATCACAAAGGTTAAAATCGAAAAACAACGTGAACCTATAGAAAAAGCTCGTGTCGCAATTATAAAACAGGTTGCTTATTCGATTAACGAGTTTAAACACAAAATTGCCGCAAACACAAGAACCAACGTATTTTTGCACATCGCAATGTTTGCAAGTGCAATCGTGAGTGCCTTCGGTGTTTCAAACTACTTAATGGGATTAACCATAGAAGAAGCCGAAAAATACCTTTACTTACCGACAAACATCAAAGTTTGGGCAATTTATTCCGTGATAATTTCCGCAGTATGCTTGATGTTAAAACAGGGCGTTTATCTTTCATTACAAAACAATGTAGTAAAAGACCACGTCAAAACTTCACGCTTTGCACAAAATTTCATGCTCATCGTATCTTCGATATTTATGCTCGGAATTTATGCGGTTAACCTGATTTACTTCATTAATTTGAACAACTTTATGTCGTTTGCAATCTTCATTTCCTTGTTCTTTGTCGGTATAATGGTAAGTCTTGCAATAAGTTGCGGGTACTACAAATGCAACAGTTCCGAATGGAATGCGACTTTGAACAAATACGAATACAGAGAAGATTTTGAGGCAGTCTTGAAAGCCTACAGACAGTGGATTGAAAGATATATCAACAGCCTTGGCAAAACAAAAATCCAAAACATTAAAGACAGACTTTTCAACTTACAATTAAAGGGAGCAGGTGAAGTCGTTGTCGGAATTTTGACTGCACCATTCTTGGCTTACGGTGTTTCAAACACTTTGGCAATGTGTTTTCCGGAAGCCGCAGGTTGGGTCAGAGTTTCAGGTTTAAGATTCAGCCCTGTATTCTTGGTTTTAGCAACCTTCTTGATTATCTTTGCCTTTTTCGCTTTTGTCGGAGCATTTACATCATCCAAGAAAATCCAAGGTTCGGAAGTTATCAAACAAGACGGTTTTAGCGACTACAGACAGCACGGCGTTACTATTTACGGCATAGAAGGTGTCAGAAAACTCAATGCCGACAAAAACAAATTCCTTGCTATCGCAATAACAATCATTTGTATTGAGTTCACAATGAACGTATCATACTTTATGACAGAAATCGGCGGGGACTTGAAGGGTATCGGTTTGTCAATCGTTGCAGCACTCGTTCCAACAGCATTGTTGATTGCCGAAACTCTCATGTTGAGCCAAACATGTTTTGATATGAATTCTTGCGATGAACTAATCGCACAAATAGATAAAGATTAATTATGAAAGAGTACACTCGGTACAAAATACTAATGTTTACAGCGGCAATGACCCTCAGTATGGTTGTTGCCGTATATAATCCAGTGTTACACAAGCCTTTTGTCGCAGAAGATGCTAACTTCAAAATAACAAAAAGCTATCAAGAACCGACTGACACCCAAACGACAAAACTCTTTCGTGTCGGCGACGCTCCCGTAAAAACTCAAAAATTAATCACTCAAACTGTTGGCTCAAACACTGCTCAAACTACGGTAAAAATTGAAGCCTCCGAGTTTTACCAATACGCAAACGGCATAAGACAGCTCGAAATTCAAAATTCAGGCAACTATCAGGAGCAGAGAACCGATTTCAACAATGTTGAAAATATTGAAAACAATCTTGCCGAAAACCAAATTGAAGAACCGCAACAATACAATTCTTTAAAAACAAAAATTCTCCAAAAGAAGGAGGAAAACATTGCTTGGAACAAGTGGCGAAGCGACCTTCAAAACCGAATTATGATGGATAGCGGAATTGATGCACCGATTGGCACTCTGTTTTTCTTCAAATTCAACGTCAGCAGTAGCAGGCGTATTTCAAACATTCGTGTGGTCTGCTCAAACCCGCTTTACCAAAAAGAGGCGGTCAAGGTTATCACACCGATTATAAAAGGGTATGAAGGACAGGAGTTTTTGGCTTTTCCTGCAAAAACCAACAGAAAAACCGTAAAATTTGACGGCTCATATATGATTTGGTTTGACACCCAATTATCCTCTCCGGAAAATTTTAACGATATCGAAAGGGTACATTACTATGAATAACAAATGGATTATATTTTTCCTTATATTAATTATCGGCTTTGGCACAATAACAACGGCAACTTTATTATCAAAACCCGACATTAATAAAACAATAATTTTCAGACTTATGAAATAACTTATCCTTTAACAGGATGATTTCAGCAAAAATTTTCTTTAGTAAAATTCTTGTATGTTCAGATGCACTATATGTCAAAAATTATATAACAACAAAGTTCCGTATTGCGAATGCGGAAACGACGAATTTGAGCTTTTGCAGGACACCGAACCTGAGGCTACACAAGCAAAAAACACTATTGATAATCTTTCTGTCGGGATATTTTCACTCTGCATAATTTTGTCCTTAATAATTTGGTTTTTGCCAGTAAAAACTCACCACAAAACCGCACCAACAGTGGAACAAACCACAGTTTCTCAAAATATTCCGACAAACATTGACAAAATTTGGAACGACACTCCGGCATATTCTTCAAAATCCGAAAGCGGAACACCAATAGAGCTTTACAAAAAATCGCTTGAAAATATGCTAAATTCCAACCTTACCCCAAAAACCTACAACGGTGACGGTAACTGCCGAATAGAATTTACGGTAGCCGACAACGGCAAACTCATCAACAGAAGAATGTTCAAAGAGAACGGAGGTGACGAGTTTAACAACATCGTACTCAACATGTTGAAAAATGCAAACGAATATCGAGTTCCGCCACATGAATATCTCGGCGAAAAGTTTACAGCAAAGGTCACTGTGCAAAACGGCGTTATAAAATTACACCTTCAATAAATCAGAGTTTAATTTCGTTTTTCTGACAGAAAATTTTGAGCACATTTTTGGCTTTTTCTATTTCGATGTGGACAATATTGTTGCGAGTAAGTTTTACGAGTTCCGTTGCTTTTGAATACATTTTTGCAGACGCAGTCAGGTATTCAGTCTGATTTGGCGAATTATTCAAGCCGAGTTCCTGAAAATATTTACCGTACACCAAAAATAATCTTGAGAGCAAATCATTCATATTGTAGCGTTTTGCAGTCTGAATTCCGGTTTCGACATACATTTTGGCAAGCTCAAAGTCACCCGTGGTTATCGCACATTTTGCAATAATCATTTTAAAGAGAACACCAAAATAGTAGTTGTCGATTTTCGGATTTTCCGCAACTTCAAGAGCCTGCATAGCAATCTCTTGAGCCGCAGCGGGACCACTTGTTACAAGGGTTGCATCCGCAATCAAATACCAGTTCAACAAAGCTCCAATCGCCATTTTTTCATTTGAAAAATAAGTAATTTGGTCGTTATAAATCTCAAGAGCTTTTTTAGTTTGATTGTTGTCTTTGAAAATTTTACCCAACAGAGATTTTAGGATATTTTTTGTAAATTCATCGTTATTGTTGTTTGCAAAGGTTACAATTTGGAACAAATCCTCCTGCAAGCCTTCGTAATGTTTTTTGGCAAAACTATTCAAAATATTGACTAAATTCCATCTGATAATCGTTTCGTTGTCCATTGATTGACGGTAGAGTTTAAGCGATTCTTCAAGAATTTTTTCAGAGGAATTTATGTCCCCACGAACTGTGTTTGCCAAGGCAAGAGCAATTTTGCATTTCGCAACAAAATTTTCGTCCGAAACTGAATTTCTTTCAATAATATCAAAAATTATAGTCAAAATTTCAAATGCCCTGTCATTGCCCTGCAAAATCAAAGCGTTTGCCAAAACAAGATATGTTTTCAGCCAACTTTCGTAAAGAAAATCGAGCGGGATATCTTCTTTTGTATAAGGTTTGCCAAGATAGCCGTCAAACACAGGCATAATCTCGTTATCAATCATATTGATTACTTCACCGCAATTACCGATAGTGAGAAGTGACGGCAATTTTGTACACTTGACGAGTGCAATATCCAAATCAGATTTTTGAGAAATTTTCCCGAGAACCGTGTCAACACATTCCACATTTCCGAAATAATTTCCGGTTTTTTGACAACAACTTGCCATATAACCCAAAAGTTCGACTTCTTTTGCAACATCGTTTTCTTTGTGAGCATTATCAATCGCATCAGGCAGATAATCCATTGCCTCAACAGGGTTGAAATCCGCAAGGAGTTTGCCCAATCTTTCACAAATATTGTATCTGGTTTTCAAAGTTTCGCTGTCATCAAGCTCATTTATAAGGGCAAGGCACTGCTTTTGCGAAATCGCATAAAGATTTGTATCACCAACATACGCCGCAAGTCTTGTATTTCTCGTCCAAATATCAAGAGCAAGTTTCGGATGTTTGAGGTTTTGTGCCATAATCCCGAAAATCGCATTTGAATTGAGTGTAAAATTAGCCAAAGCATTACAGATTTTTGTATTAATCTCGACAAATCTTGCATCTGATTTCGCAGTTTTAACAATGGTTTCCCACAAAAGCAAATCCTTAAATCTATAGAAAATATCATTGAGAGGAGTGATAAAATTCAGTTTTTCCAAATAAGCAACAATCTCCTCAAATTGATTGTCCGTAAATTCAAAAATCTGTTTTATCAAATTCAAATTAATCTTGTCACCCAAAACAGCCGACGCAATCAGTGTAACATAAGCAACCTTATTAATGTGCCTCAAAATATCCAAACGTGCCGAAATCAGCCCGTCATACTTGTCAGGGAGGAAAAATTCCTTGTTATTCTTGCTACAATCAGCCTTATAACAAAGTGCCTGTTCAAGGTATGCAGGAATGCCCTTAGCATTGATAAGCATTGCTCGACGCTCGGTGTCGTTGAGTTTCGGGAAATTTTCGTCCGAAGTTTCTCTCATTTTGATATACTCAATCATCTGTTCCGGCGTAAACGGAGCAAGGCTGACATCAAGATATGTAGTCTTTTCAGGCTCTTTTGTATTGAAATAACCCTTCACAGGTTTGATTTCGTTGTAAATCAAAAGAATTTTTAAAGAATTCCAAACATTGTCTTTTCTGATATAAGTGTTCAAAAATTCGTAAGAAAAGCCGTCAATATTGTCAAAATTGTCAATTACAAAAATAAATTTGTTGTTTTGAATAATATTGTCAAAAATTTTGTTCAACAACTTGAAGGTTTTTTCCTTATTTTTCAACAAATCTTCAAATGTCCCAAACCTTGCAGGGTAGAGAAAATTCAAAAAGTCATACACTTCGATCATTGAAAGATAAGGAAATTCGTTTTGGAAAAATCTAGTCGCATCTTTTTTGAATTTTATACTGTTAATACAAAAATTCGGCAGGTTAAAAATATTGAATAAAATATCCTGAATTAACCCCCCGCACGTGAGCTGGGTAATCGGAGTACATTTGCCGTAAAACCAAAAGAACCCGTCGTTCTGCAAGTCCGCCATAATCTGCGAAACAACAACACTTTTGCCAATTCCACGAGCCCCACTTAAAGAAAAGATTTTTTTACCCGACAAAATTCCACGCTCAAGCATGCTCTTTGCAATTTTTTGCGAAACAAATTTCGCAGGATATTCGAGTGGACTTGAGGTTTCGGGTGTTACAGCTTTAACTTTTTTCGGCTTTTCAACAAAAGAAAATCCGCAATTTCTGCAATGTTTTGCATTCGGAAGATTTACCGTTCCGCATTCGGGACATAGTCGCAGGATTTCTTCACCGCATTTTCTGCAAACAATATCAAAAATTGAATTGACAGTATGACAGTGCTTGCAAATCAAGCCTGTTCTGGTCTTACAATAAGGACATTTCAGCGTATTATCCGGAATTATTTTTTTGCAAATAGGACATTTCATTATCAAAATCCCCGACTAATTGAACGCTTTTTTAACCTTTTCCATCAATTTAAACAATCTTTTTGAAATTTCTGCCTGAGATAAATTCAATTCATTAGCGATTTCTTTTTGGGTCATACCCTCGTCATATCTCAATTTGTAGATTTTCAAATACTGTTTTTCCGGCTCTGCGTCATTTATCTTGTACAAGGAATTTACAATACTCTGCAAAACCTCGTTTTTAACAGCAATATCTTCAGGATTGCTGTCAAAATCAATAATTTTGTATTCAATTTTTGCATTTGCATATTTTTCGGAGGTTTCGTTTTCGTCCTGCAACGATACATTTTTGACAGGGGTATAACCCGAACGGGTTCTTCTCAATCTGCCAGAATCCTTCAAAACATTGACAATACTTGTCGTTGCAATTTTTCTTAAATATGCCTCAAGGGTAACATCTGAGGTGATAGTGTTCACAATCGGCATGGAACGCTTGCACATTTCATTAAAGAAATCATCGTACAAATCCTCGTTATTGGCGAACTTTCTATCATTTTTTATTAATTTTTCTATCAGATTTATCTTATCTTGAGTTAATTCCACGTGTAAAATTCCTTATCTTATCAACAGTATAGCATGTTTAAAACGTTATGATAAGACCCAAATTGAAAGTTGGGGTTGGAACCTCGCCCTGTGGCGGTTTTACGACGTTTAAAGTTTCTTTAACAGTTCGTAACACAATATCGTCAATTTCTTTAGAACCGCTTGATTTTGCGATTTTGGATTCTTTGATTGTGCCGTCATTAGCGAGTTTCAGCATAACCTTAACTTGATTTGAGTAAGCATACTCTTTTGCCAAGAGTAAATCGCTTGTCAAGGACAATTTTATGCTTTTACCTGCGGTTTGCAAATATTTCTTCATTTCATTGCTGTATGAGAGATAATCAGGCAATTCCCATGCCAGTTTTTTTACATTCATAATTGAACCGTCAGGGTTGACAGGTTTTGTTGCAGGTTTAAC
Organism: uncultured Brachyspira sp.; assembly: GCA_900321895.1. Lineage (GTDB taxonomy): Bacteria > Cyanobacteriota > Vampirovibrionia > Gastranaerophilales > Gastranaerophilaceae > Scatousia. The sequence continues at coordinate 5,898 of ONYB01000197.1, read as the reverse complement.
CGATTTTGGTTGCTCTTTTTTGACATTTGCGGGTTCTGCCTGATTTTTCGGCATATCCACGATATCAGGAGCATTTGCCATAATATTTGTATTGTCCACCTGACCTGCAGTTTCAGGAGTTTGAGAAGTTTCGTTGTTTTCAGGCAACGGTTGTGCAATTTCGTTTTGAGTTGCGTCGTTTTTGTTTTTCAGGCTCAAGCCGAAGAACGCACCCGAAACAAGCAATGCCACAAGAACTGCCGCACCGATAATTTTACCTCTGTTTGTAGAACTTCTTTCTGGCAAATGAGGCAATGTCGGAACAAAAGACTCTTCCTGATTTTCTGCAACCTCATTAGCAACAGCATTTTCATCCGCCTCATTAAACAACATTGACAAATCAGGATTGTCTGCATCCAAGGATTCCAACTCGTCAAGACTACCTTCCAACGGGAAAGTTGATTCCGTAGGTTCTTCCTCAACTGCTGCTTGCGGAGTGGTTTCAGAAATTTCTGTCTTTTCAGTCGGGATTTCTGTTGCAACCGTTGGTTCTGTCGGCACTTCATCAGAAGTTTCGCTCAAAATTTCCATATCTTGAACAGGTTCTTCATTTTGAGTTTCTACAGTAACTTCCGGAATTTCCACGGTATTTTCGATATTTGTCATACCTTCAAGATTTTCCAATCCGCTCTCTTCCAAAAGCGTATCTTTTGCAACATCCATATCAACGGCTTGCGAAACAAGGTCAAGATCTGCACTTGAGTTCTCCGGTGAATCCACGATATCAGCTTCGCTCAACTCTTCAACTGTATTTTCTTCAGTCAGCTGCGTTTGATTAGCCTCTTCACTCGAGGTTGTTTCTACCGTGTCAAGTCCTGAAATATCAAGCATTTCAGGCTCGCCCGCAGGAGCTTCCGCCTCTGAATTTTCATTGTTAGTTTCAGTTTTTTCCGTTTCAGCATTGGTTTCCGTCAAATTTTCATCTAACCCTAAATTTGAAGTGTCAAAATCAGGGATTGAATCCAAGCCCAAATCCAAACCACCGAGCAAATCATTTGCCAAATCGGTTTCTTGCTGAGCATCAGGAATGCTCGTGTCTTTAACCGAATCCAAAGAAATATGGTCAAAAGATTCCATATCAAGCGACTGAAAATCACTCAAATCCACTTCATCAGGCGATGCAGGAGTTTCTTTTTTAGCAGTTTCAGGCTGAGAAGGCTCTTCCAAATTGTCATCAGACAACGGCTCTAAAGTTCCAAACTCATCGAAATTAGCAGTAGGTTCTGATTTTTGATTGTTAACTGCATTTTCACAAGTGTTGTCAACCGTGTCAATCGTACCGAATTCAACTGTTTCAGAAATATTGTCACCCAAATTATTAGGCTCGGCATTAACCTCCGAAATATCCAAAACATTTGATTCATCTTGACTTGGAGCTTCCTCCAGTTTAACCTCGGGAGCGATAGCGTCAAAGCCTTCCAAATCTACTGTTTCCAAACCTTCATGTAATTTTGTTTCATCTTCAACCTGCGGAACAGGCGTAACATTTGAAAAATCAAGGCTGTTTTCCAACAAAGCCTCATCGGAAATCAAACCTTTTTGACGAGCGTTTTCTTCCTGCAAGGTTTCTATATTGCTAAGTTCGGAAGAGTGGTCTTCGTCCTCGGTTATCATCAAATCGTCGAGAGAGACTTCGTCAAAGTTTCCAACACTTGCTTGAGCCGTCAAATCTTCCATATTTGCCATTTCAGAGTGAGTTTCGGCGACATCTGAAATGCCATTATCTTCACTAATCATCAAATCATCAGCAGACAAATTCTGTTCCGAGATTTCAGGCTCGCTGATTTCAAGATTTTCAAAACCTTGAACTTTACTTTCACTGTTTTCTACAAGATTGTTAGCTACATTTTTTGCAGCCTCTGCCAGCACATCCACAGCCCCTGTTGCGGCAGAAGAAATCACATCACCCGCAACAGATGCAGCTGCACCTTCAACCGCACCCATTGCCATAGAACCTGCAGCCGCCGCAGCTGCTCCAGAACCTGCAATAGTAGCAGCACCTGCAGCCATGCCTGCGACATCAGAAAGAACCGACAAACCGTCACCCGGATTTTTTGTAGTATCAGCAGAAACTTCATCTACGGTTGCATTTTGGTCAGAATTTTCGTCCTCAAATCCGCCGAGCAAATCTTCAAAATTATCTTCATCAAGCGAAATATCAGAAGAGTTTTCGCCCATAAGCAAATCTTTTGTCAACTCATCACCACCAGTCAAATCATCCAAGGTTGTATCCAAAACTTCATCCGTCGAATTTTGGACAGGAACAACCACGTCAGGGCAATGTTCTGCCTTATATGAAAGAAGTTCAAAGTTTTCAAACTCAATAAATTCATCTCTCAAATCTGCACTTCTTTGGAGCATTTTCAAAAGTTCTTTCGTTTCTTCACGAGAAATATTTTGGTCAGCCATTGCAACCATAAGCATTTCCGCCTTTTCGTTTTCCGTATCGGAAAGTGATTGGGTCGTATTTCCTTTAAAGTTTTCGATATATGCTTTCAAATTTGAAGGAGCTGTGAGTTTTTCTTTTTCGATAAAGTAATACTTGTCGTTTTGGTTGTTTTTATTAATCAATTTTGGTTCAAAAAACCCTAAGAAAGTGGCATGCGAATGATCTGCCGCCAACTGCATAACAAAATAAATGTCAGGCAGAATATCATATTCAAAATGAGATTTCGGAACAAAAATATAGTTTTCATCAAACACAACACGAACATCAATATGAATATTCGCAAGCATGATATCGGAAATATCGAATTCTTCCAATACTTTTCTGACAGAGTGCATATTGTACAATCTTTGGTTGTTAATATTTTCCAAAGACAGATATTTCATCCCCAACTCTGCACCGAGTGCGTTCACGTACGCTCTGCTTTTTACATCATTCTTTGCAAAATTCTGTGCCAAAACTCTTGCTTCTGATTTATCATTTTCTTCTACGTAAATTAATGTTCCTTGTTCCATGCTCATTTTTCTCCTTCTGACAATATAGATGGCACATTATTTAAAAATATTCCAAAACTTTTGTAAATTTTTGTAAAGATTATTGTAAAATTAATTTATTAGTGACAAAATTTAGTTGTGAGTCGTTTTATATAGGTATAAATTTAGTGTGAATAAAGGAGGTTTTCTCATGTTAAGTGCAGTATCAGGTGTAAGTTTCAGGGGTACAGAAAATGCGGATTTCCAAAGATTAGTGGAAAGCGAAGGAAAATTTGCCAATCCTGCGGGTGCTGGAGCAGCTCAACAACCGGCAGAAGACACTGTAGATTTGTCTACAAAAGTTGAAGAACCTAAGAAAAAAGGCGGAAAAGCAGGTAAAATTATCGGCGGTTTGGTAGCCGCAGTCGTCATCGGCGGTTTGGCATTGTTCGGGCTTAAACGTGGTGACGTTTTGAAAATAAATCCGGAAGCAACAGGCATTGTAGAAAAAGCAACAAGCAAGCTTGCAGAAGCTGGCGAATGGATTGGTACAAAAATGATTGATCCGTTGATGAACCTTTTCAAGAAAAAAGGTGCTGACGTAGCGGAAGATATTGCAGACACTGCTGCTAATGCTGCTAAATAATTAAAAATATTCAAGAAAATCTCTATAATTAATAAAAAACTCTCAAAAATTTTGAGAGTTTTTTATTGCAAAAATTCTGCCAAAATCACATTGCTGACAAGTATTCCGCTATCGGTTAATTTGCACCCTGCATCGGTCTTTTCAAGCATGCCATAATCATAATATTTTTTTAAAATCTCCGAATACTTTTTCTCAAAATCTATCTCAAATTTTTTGTTTATTATCGAAAAATCAACCCCATCCATTCGCCTAAACCCAAGAAAAATTTCCTCCTCCAAAACCTCTTGTTCGGTTAATTTATGCGAAATGGCATGCTCTGTCGAATTTTTAAAATAGTTTTCAAAATCTCTATAATTTGAATATCTTATTCCGTCAACATAGCCGTGTGCAGCAATCCCGAAACCGTAGTAGCTGTTGTTGTTCCAGTAATTCAAATTGTGACGGGAATTGTAGCCTGATTTTGAAAAATTGCTTATCTCATAATGTTCAAATCCGCAAGATTTCAAACACTCAATCGCCGCTAAATACATATCAGCTTGCAAATCCTCGTCAGGCAAATTTTCCGGACGATTTTTGAAAAACCTCGAACCTTCTTCGATTTTCAAACCGTACAGCGAAATATGCTCCACACCCAACTCCACGGCATGGTTTAAATCTGACATGAAATCTTCTAAAGTTTGAGTCGGCAAACCATATATAAAATCAAGACTTATATTATCGAAGCCGACATCTTTTGCAAGCCTGACCGCATTTTTTACCTGATACGAATTATGACGTCTGCCAATAAGCCTCAAAATTTTATCATTAAAAGTTTGACACCCCATACTAATCCGATTTATACCAGCCTCTTTCAAGCCCTCAAAATACGCTTGCGTCAAGGTTTCGGGATTCAATTCGATTGTGATTTCCGCACCCTGCTCCAACTCGAAATGTTTCACAACAGACTTTATCTGTTCAACCGAAAGCAAAGAAGGAGTACCTCCCCCGAAATAAAGCGTCGAAAGCGGTTCTCCTTTATAAAAATATTTAATTTCCCGCTTTAAACATTCCAAATACTTCGGGACTTTGTCCTCTTGCGGATAAGATACAAACGAGCAATATCCGCACTTTGACTTGCAAAACGGTATATGAATATAGGCATTTTTTGTCATGCGAGCCTCTTATTACATAATTTTTTCAAGCCCGTATACAAAATCATTTTTTTCAAAAACATGTTTAATCCCAAGAAGAACACCGCCCATATAGCATTTTCTATCCATTGAATCATGTCTGATTTTGAAAATTTGTCCGGATGAGCCGAAAATAACTTCTTGAGAAGCAATATACCCCGGCATTCTGACCGAATGAATTTGAATATCTGCATAAGAAGTTCCGCCACGGCTTCCCTCAATAGTTTCAGTTTCCGGACAATTACCTTTTTTGAAAGAGTCTTTCGCTTCTGACATCATCAATGCTGTTTTAATAGCAGTCCCTGACGGGGCATCTTTTTTTTGATTATGATGAAGCTCAATAATTTCGGCATTATCAAAATACTTTGCAGCCTGTTTTGCAAACATCATCATTAAAACCGCACCAGTCGAAAAATTCGGAGCAATCAAGCAACCCGTATTTTTTTCAGAAGAAAGCTTTTTCAAATTTTCGATTTCTTCATTCTTCAATCCCGTCGTTCCGATAACAATTTTAATCCCGTTATTCAAACAATATATTGCATTTTCATAAATTGATTTAGGCTGAGTGAAATCTACCAAAACATCAATTTTAACAGCATTATGAGCATCTTTTATAGAAGAATAATCCCCGCCCGCAATATCAATCTTGGCAACAAGTTCTGTATCTTCGCACTCTAAAACCGCCTGACAAACTTCTTTCCCCATTTTACCTAACGCACCGCACACTGCAACTTTTATCATAAATTTCTCCTTTTAGTTTTTTCTATATTTTATCAAAAAAATATTTTCCATGATAAAATTAATTTATTAGTAGTAAAAACAAATTTTATAAGGAGAGAAAGAAATGGCTGATGCAAAAATTTTAGCAACAATAGAAAGAAGCAACACTGAACAACTACAGATTTCTGTTAGCGAATACAAAGGAAAAAGCTACTTAAATATGAGAATATTCTACACAACCGATGAAGGTCAAACTTGGCTTCCTACAAAAAAAGGAGTAACTTTTGCACCGGATCAACTTGACATATTATCTGAAGCTATCGAGGAAGCTAAACAAGAATTTATGAAAGAAGAAGAATAAAAAGAAAAAAGTGAAGAAGTGAATAGGTTAATAAGTGAATAAGT
>ONYB01000196.1 GCA_900321895.1 uncultured Brachyspira sp. | reverse complement strand
TTTTGTTTGATTTGAATTTGTCTAAAAGTTTTGAAATTATAATAACCAAAATGTATGACGGAAGAATTACCGAAGTTGTCGCAATCAAAGAGCCGACAATTCCCGTCGTCATAAATCCCGCAAATGTCGCTACATTCACCCCGACTGGTCCGGGGGTAATCGATGAAACCGCAATCATATCAGCCAGTTGTTTTGCACTATACCAGTGGTGAACTTCCGCAATATTGTACAAAAATGGCAATGTCGCATAACCGCCACCAAAAGAAAACAGTCCGATTTTAAAAAATTCTAAACATAATTGCAGGTAAATCATCTTATTTTACCTCGATTTCTTTTATAGCTTTGGTATGAAATCCCCAAAATTGCCGATGTGATAATAAGAATCACGGGTGAAACTTTGAAAAATGCCGAAAGTGTGAAGGCTGCAGCTGCAATCGCAAACGAAAATTTGTCCACAACGCTTTTGTTCCACATCTCTTTTACTGCGAGAAAAACAAGGATTACGACGCCAATTCCAACTCCCCAGAAAATACTTTTTACGGTATGAAAATGCACTAGTTCACTCAAAACTCTTGCAATTAAAACGATTGCCATAAATGCCGGAGTAACAATTCCCGTTGCTGCTGCTATTGCTCCTTTTTGTTTAAGCAATTTATACCCCACAAAAATTGACATATTTGCGGCAATAATCCCCGGAACGCTTTGCCCGAGTGCATAATATTCACAAAGTTCATCACTTGTCGCCCATTTCTTTTTGTCAACGAGTTCGCTTTGCAAAAGTGGCAAAATAACGTACCCGCCACCCAACAACAGTGTGCCGACCTTGAAAAATGTTTTATAAATGTTCCAGAAGGTTTTTTCCATGTTTATCAATAATTGTTTGTCTTTAGCTATTTCCTTTGGCATTTGGGTGGGGACGCTTCGTTTTCCCCACCCTATGGTGAATTTTCGTGTCGGATTAGTAAATCCGACCTACATTTATTCGTTCAATGTTGCTTTCAAACGAGCCATAGCACGGGCGATTGCTGCTTCCGAACGTTTTGCGTCGATTTGTGCGTTGTGTTCTGCAAGTCGAGCTTTTGCACGTTCCAATGCGGCTTTTGCACGGGCAACATCAATTTCGTCACCACGTTCTGCCGTTGTCGTAAGGATTATGCCTTCGTCGTCCTTAAACTGGAAAACTCCGCCCATAGTCGTGAAATTGTGGACTTCCTCACCTTGAGTTATACGGGTAACTCCGATGTCGAGTGCGGACATTACTGGAATGTGACCTTTCAAAATTCCAAATTCACCGTCAACGCCACGGGTTCTGATTGAATCTACATCTTCATCAAATACAACTTTTTCGTGTGTAATTATTTTTAAATGCATATCTATTCTCTCTTTAAATAACAAGTGATTAAGTAAATAGTCAAATATCGCTAAATCAGCCTTGGCAAATTACGTCAAACCTCTTTGTAACGAACATTTCACCATTCACTGTTCACTTATTTACAAATTTTTAGCTTTTTCTACAGCTTCTTCGATAGTACCTACCATGTAGAAGGCTTGTTCAGGAAGGTCATCGTGCTTACCTTCGATGATTTCTTTAAAGCCTCTTACCGTATCTTCCAATTTTACGTATTTTCCTGGGATACCTGAGAATTGTTCAGCTACGTAGAACGGTTGAGATAAGAATTTTTGGATTTTTCTTGCTCTGTTTACGGTTTCCTTATCTTCTTCAGAAAGTTCGTCCATACCCAAAATTGCAATAATGTCTTGCAATTCCTTATACTTCTGCAAGATTTCCAAAACTTTTCTTGTTACGTTGTAATGTTCATCTCCGATAATATTCGGATCAAGAGCTCTTGAATTAGATTCAAGCGGGTCTACAGCCGGATAAATACCGAGAGATGCAATATTTCTTGACAAAACTGTTGATGCATCAAGGTGAGAGAATGTTGTTGCCGGAGCAGGGTCTGTCAAGTCGTCGGCAGGCACATAAATTGCCTGAACAGACGTAATTGAACCGTCTTTTGTTGACGTAATTCTTTCTTGCAACTCACCCATTTCGTTAGCCAATGTCGGCTGATAACCTACTGCTGACGGAACACGTCCGAGCAATGCGGAAACTTCTGAACCTGCTTGAGTAAATCTGAATATATTATCAATAAACAACAAAACATCTTGTTTTGAAAAATCTCTAAAGTATTCGGCAGCAGTCAAAGCCGAAAGCCCGACTCTCATTCTTGCTCCAGGCGGCTCATTCATTTGTCCGTAAATCAGGGCAACCTTATCAATAACGTTTGATTCCTTCATCTCGTTCCAAAGGTCGTTACCTTCACGAGTTCTTTCACCAACACCACCGAAAACAGAAACGCCGGAGTGTTCTTGTGCAATATTGTGGATTAATTCCATAATCAAAACGGTTTTACCAACACCTGCACCACCGAAAAGCCCGATTTTACCACCTTTTTGATAAGGTTGCAAAAGGTCGATAGCCTTGATCCCTGTTTCCAAAATCTCAATATCTGTGTTTTGGTCAACCAAACTAGGAGATTCTCTGTGAATTGGTAGGTAGTTTTCTGTTTCAATCGCTCCTAATTCATCAACAGGTTCTCCGACTACGTTAAGAATTCTTCCCAAAATAGGCTTTCCGACAGGAATTTTAATAGGTTCGTGAGTATTGATAACCTTCATGCCTCTTTTCAAACCGTCGGTTGACGACATTGCAACTGTTCTAACTCTATTAGAACCCAACATCTGTTGAACTTCCGCAACTACATAACTGCCGTCATCTTTTGTAATATGCAATGCTGTATATATTTCAGGTAAATCTTCCTGCTGAAACTCTACGTCTATTACAGGCCCGATAATTTTCGTAATTAGCCCTTCATTTTTATTTAATGTCTCCATACAAGTCTCTCCTTTAATGCCTAAATATTACATCAGTAAAAAATATTTTTCAATCAGAAAATATTTCACAAATTTTTGTATTATAATAATTATATGGATAAGAAGAGAAAAATTAGCATTATAGGCTCAACCGGTTCTATCGGAACTCAAGCACTGGAAGTTATCGACAAACTTCAAGATAAATTTGAAATTATAGCCCTTGCCGGCGGACATAACGAAAAATTACTCTCCGAACAGGCTGCAAAATTCAACCCAAAATATACAGTTCTTGGAGAAGCCGGACTTGAAAGAATTTGTAACGATAAAGAAAACGATATTATTTTGGTTGCATGTTCGGGAAAAATCGGATTGCGACCGACTTTAAAAGCTATTGAAAACGGCATTGATATCGCACTTGCAAATAAAGAAACACTTGTTATGGCAGGCGATATCGTCATGAAAAAAGCGAAAGAACACAACGTAAACATCGTTCCTGTCGATAGCGAACATTGTGCAATTCATCAATGCATAAAAGATATTTCTCAAGTTGATAAACTTATTATCACAGCCAGTGGCGGGCCTTTCTTGCATAAATCCTTGGAAGAAATGAAAAATGCATCAGTTAAAGAAGCTTTAGCTCACCCGAGGTGGCACATGGGTAAAAAAATTACCGTCGACAGTGCTACTCTGATGAACAAAGGGTTAGAAATTATCGAAGCTCACCATCTGTTCGGGTTTGATTATGACAAAATCGAAGTTGTCGTACATCCGCAAAGTATTGTGCATTCTGCGATTGAATACGTTGACGGAAGTGTTATTGCACAATTAGGCTTGCCGAGCATGCACATACCTATCCAGTATGCAATCACTTATCCTGACAGGTTTGAAGGGATAAAGTCGAAGAGTTTCAGTTTTGCGGAAATTGCACATCTTGATTTTGAAAAACCTGATTTCGAAAAATTCCCGACCGTAAAGTTGGCATATCACGCAGGGAAAACCGGAGGCACTGCGACAGCATGTTTGAATGCGGCAAACGAAGAGGCTGTTTTTGCATTCTTAGACGGGAAAATAAAACTTTACGAAATTTATGAAATTACGCAAAAAATCTACGATACTCACAAAGTTATTCAAAACCCGACAATCGACGAGATTTTTGAGGTTGACAAAGAAATCCGTGAACAGACGAAAGAGTATATTGCCAAGATTCATTAAATTATATATAACCGCAGAGTAAAAGAGAACTCTTTTCAAATCGAAACCGACTGCAAATACAATTAGACTTCGGGTTGGTTCCCGACTGGAAAGGGGGTCTGTATGGATAAATTCAATATCAGCTTATTGCTGATTTTTATGATTTTATTTATATTAAAAAACGGCTCTCAATCAAATAATTAAGAACCGTTTAGACTTCGTACAGAGTTCTCGGTAGCCTGAGAAACTACCACTCTGTGGTTTTATTATAACTTATATTTTAGTGATTTTCAACCCCAAGATAATAAATTTTAATATGTTAGTTTGAAGTGAATAGGTAATAATTTTGTACTAAAGTTGCTAATGAGCGTAGCAAGCTAAAAGAACTTATTTATGAGCCCGAATAGGGCGAATTCACTTATTTACTTATTCACATATTTACTTTGGCAAAATTCGGTCACAACCGAAACTACAATATATCCAGCGGGTCAACGTCTATTGCAAGCTTTATGTCTTTTGGCATTGTGATTTTGTTTAAAAAACTTGATATAAAGTGGTGTCCTTTTTCCTCTAATTTATTTTTTAGGATTATTTGAAATCTGTAATAACCGTTAATTCTTTCGATTACGCACGGAGTAGGCCCTAAAACGTCTAATCTCTCGGATATCCCGTATTTGTCAATCATCAGACACATACGCATTGCAATTTCTTGAGCCGATTTTTCTGCCCTGAAATTGTTGGTGGAACTGATTATCAGACGTACCATTTGACTGAACGGCGGATAGTCAAATTCTTCTCGGGCTGCAATTTCTGTCGAGTAAAATTCATTGTAGTTCTGAGATTTTGCACTTGCCAGTGCATAA
>ONYB01000112.1 GCA_900321895.1 uncultured Brachyspira sp. | reverse complement strand
TCAATACAGTTTCTTCCACGATTAAGCTCCTGTATTTTTCTTGAATTTACTCAACATATCCACACCCCCGACTTTATAAATATTTTCAAGAACATCTATCTCAAAAATTTCAACACCATCGACAACCAACTTGGCGTAGGTTACGGACATTGTTGTTTCATATTCAGCATTTTCGTGAGGTTTAATATTTCCCAACGGAAACTCTTTAAAAGTTCCAATCAAAAAGGCTGTTGCCGGAACTTCTTTTGTTCTTCCTGTTCCGTTATATGTTTCTAAATTTGCTCGAACCTGTATCATTGTTGCTAGAAAAGGATTTGAACAAATTGACATTACAGCAGGATAAAGAGCGTTCCATTTGATTTTACATTCAAGTTTATCTATACCTGCAAAAAATTCAGCAGAGCCAATCATTCCAAGAGCTTTGTGTTCAGCCATCTTGTGTTTAATCTGTGGAAGTTGGACTTCTTCTGCCCGCCCCAAAAGATTTATTCCGTTCATATAAACATTTGCGTTTGTTAATTTATTAATTTCTATTTTAGACATATAATTTCCTTAAATTCTTTTGAACATTCCACATTCCTTAACTTCAATTTCTGAATAATGCAGAAAGACATACTCTTTATTCAGAGCTTGGAAAAGAGGACAACAATACAAATTCTGACAGTTGAAACAAACATCATTTGTCGTAGTATGAGTTTCTATTGCTCCGTCATTATTTACTAAGCAGTACATTAAGAAGCTCCCAATGATTTGAGTAATTCGATGTTTATAAACGACTCAAACGTAATGCGTTCAGCAGGAGTCGGAGGCATAAATTCAATATCGAAAGTCAGATGTCCGTTTGCAATTTCTGTTGTAGGGTTCTTTTCGCTATTAAAAGAACATTTACCATCAATCAATGCTCCACGACCAATAAGAGTTCGGATAAATTGATTAACCGTTTCACAAATAGAATCGATTAAGCCGTTATCTATCGGAAAATCAATAAATTGCAACATTGCATACTCAACTGACTCATGCAAAATATCTGCCGTACGTCTTACGTTAATAAAATTTGTCGGATGCGTTGAACTTGGATAAGCCGCAGTTCTGTTGCCCCAAGTCCTTAAACCTGAACCGTAGGAATTGAAAACAGTTACAACTCCGGCTTCGTTTAATGTATTAACTTCACTTGTCGGGTCGTTAATCATTGAAGTTAATTGTCTTTCAACTCCGACAATTCCTTGTATTTCTGTATTTGAAGGCGACCAGTGATAACCTTTTTCAACATCTTTTGCTGCGATTACTCCTGCAAGTCTTTGTGAATAAGGTTGTAATTTTATTGAATCCGTTGTGGAATCATACACTTTTAAATGAGGATAACAAAGGATTATACGTTCAGATGAAGTATTAAAATTAATTGTTCCTTGTGGACCACGACCTTTTATTACATCTTGAACGGTAGCTCCAACAGGAGCATCAACGATTCCCATCGCTCTGATTTTATTGCAGATTGTATTTATTTCTGTAACAACGGCAGTATCTTCACAAAATACTGGAACAATAATTGTTTTAGGATAATAGCCAAATAAAGAATAACAATCTTCAAAGGCTTTTAATCCTGTACGTTTGCCAGTTACGGAATCAATTCCTCCGTTTATATCTCCAATTTTTACAGCTTCTACATTTTCGTGTTTTTCAGGATCATAAACATTGATTACGATTGCAATCCCTGCTCCTTGATCAAAGAAAGCTTCCAATGCTTGAGGAATTGTAAAACCTGCTTTATGATTTCCAAAATATCTGACAGCTTCGGTTTCACTCAAAATCAAAGTTGGAGTATTTACTGTTCTATATTGTTCTTCTACATCTTCAATCGGTGCAGTTCCAACAATTCCGACAACAGCAGTTTTTACTGTCGAAATTGTTCTTGCACCTTTTGTTATTTCAATGGTTTCAACACCATGTAAAAAGGATGCGGGCATATTTTCTCCTTGGGGGTAAATGTTTGGGGGTAAATTTAATTTAAAAATCTTGTATGTTAGTTGTAGTTAGGGTGAAATTTATTCCGTATTGCCAAATTTCACCATTTTCAGAAATAAAAAAATCTTTGTTAGGCATTAGTTTTGAACAAGAATCAGGTTCAAACCCTGTTAAAACGGATTTTACTTTGTCTATAAATTCGTACGCTCCTTCATTTCCTCGTAAGTTTCTGGTGACAACGGTTATAGAAAATTCTTTTTTGTTTTCTTGAGAAATAAAACTAATTGCATTTGATTGCGAATAATTGCTCCCCTGATAATGTACAAGC
>ONYB01000193.1 GCA_900321895.1 uncultured Brachyspira sp. | reverse complement strand
GGTTCTGGCAAACGAAATGCTTTTAAAATTCGGCGGGGATGCGATGGAAGAAGTGAAGAAGTAAATAGGTTCGTTTTAGGCGATAAGTCCGTATCATAAAGATGCGGTCTTATCGCCCTTCATTTCTATATACTGGCTGCAAGGGACGGGGCGATTGCGATAAAGTGGCGGACAAGGTCTGCATCCCAAAGTTTGCCTGCCCCTTCTTCCAAGATCTGACAAGCCTTTTCAACACTCATTCCTTTTCTGTAAGGTCTGTCACTAATCAAAGCGTGGTAGGTGTCCGCAACCGCAACAATTCTTGCAGCGAGCGGAATTGCATTGCCCTTCAAACCTTCAGGATATCCCGAGCCGTCCATGTGCTCGTGGTGATATTTTACAATCGGTATCAAATCGCTCAACGCCTCATTTGGTGCTAAAACTTTCTCTGCACCAATCACAGGGTGTTGTTTCATGATTTCCCATTCTGCGTCGTCAAGTTTCCCCGGTTTTTTCAATACATTTTCAGGTATACCGATTTTTCCGACATCATGAAGCAATGCCCCAAGCGTAATTCTTTGAACTTCATCTTCCGGCAAATTTATTGCTCTTGCAAGAGCTTCCGAATATCTTGAAACAGAAGTCGAATGACCTTTTGTATATGGATCTTTCGCATCAATAGCACCCGCAAGCGATGTAACCATTTCCATTAAGTGGTTTTGTGAAATAATTTGTTCGTTGTTGAATTTGTGAACCAATTCTTCTTCAAAGTCGATACCCAACTGCGAATGACGTTTTGCAATAACTTCCGCAAACGAATTCAGGGCGTCATTATCCCAGAAGTTCAAATCAGAAGAACTGATAATTGCTGACATGCCCTCTTTGTAGCCTTTTGCCTGCGAAATATACATTGCCTGTTCTGCAAGAATAAGCAATTTTTCCTGATTTTTCGAGCATTCAGGGAATGTAGAAATACCGACAGAAACCTTGACAGGCCCGACATCATCGACAAAACAGCAAGATAAACAGTATGTAATGTATTCAGCGAGATATTTTGCGTCCGCGGTGCTTGTGTTCGGCAAAATAATTGCGATTTCGTCACCACCGTAACGTCCTGCCTTGTCGTTTGAACGCATATTCTGTTTAACCTTTTCGGCAAGAAGTTTAATAACCTCGTCGCCCTTGGCATGCCCGAGTTCTCTGTTGATTTTTGAAATATTATTGATATCAAACATAATGATAGAAAGGTTCGTGTGAGTGTCTTCCGCATGTTTGAGTTCTGCCGCCAAAACCTCCTGAAATCCTCTGTGGTTGTACAGAGAAGTCAAGGTGTCCGTGTTTGCATATTTGTTGGTTTGTTCAAGCAAATCAACATTATGAATAAACATCGCGATATAATCCGCTATAAAAGACAAAACGCCCATATTGCAATCAATATTTTCTTTGTCAAAAATCAAAACCCCAAGAGTTTTGCCCGCAGATACGAGTGGCAAAATTATCGATGGCGAATTCTGCAAATAAGGGATTTTCAAAAAGGCATTATCTTTCAAAACCATTGCACTCGAGGTGTTAAAGCATTTAACTATCGGGTTTTGGTCGTCGGAAATAAATATTTTTGATGAATATGTACTGCCAAAATTGCTTGTGCTTTTGAGGTTAAGGCATTTAGATTTTTCGTGGAATAATCCGTACGCCGTAAAAGAACATTTTGCCTTTTCCGTAAATACGGCATGGAAAGCTGCAGTGATTTCGTGAACGGATTTTTTGTCCTGAAAAGCACTATTCAAACTTTGGATAATATCCAAATAATCAACAACTTTTTGTGCAGAGAGAGCATTGGTCAAATACCCGCTGTAAAGCTTGTTAATGCTCCTGCTGTGTGCAAAATTATTGATTTTTGAAACAATACTGCTCGTGATAGGCGAGGTCGTGTGATTTTGAACAACACTCTCTTTTGCAGGTGTTTCAACAACTCTTTTCTTAGATTTAACGGGCTTTTTCGCAGGGGATTTTTTAGGTGCGGCAGGGTTTGTCGCTCTGTCGGAAACAGAGTTTATATTGCTTTCTTTTGGTTGTATGTTATTCGTTTTTAACTTATTTTCTTCCAAAATTCTAACCTGCCTACTACGTTCTACAAAAGCCGTGAATATTTTTAATTGTTAATTCTGCGTACAAAATTAACATAACTTAAAACTATTCTACCTTCATAAATTTTCTTTTTCAATACGTCAAAAAGAGGGTATAAGCCACTTACACCACAAATTTTATTAATACTACATTAGTAGTATAACAAATTTTTTGGGGTTTTTAAAGTATATGGGGCGATAATTTTACGAAAGTTAACAGCGGGCAAAAAAATGCCGGTACGTTGAATACCGGCAGGCTTTACTTAATAAAGTAAAGAGGTGATGATTATTTTATTATTATCATGGTTACAATTTGCTTCCCGTAGCCTTGTAGAGCCCGATGTAATCCACCATGCACTCTATGTTTTGTTGGGCTACGAGTTTGTCAATCGAGAGAAGGTTTTCTTTAAATTGAATTAAATCCAACTTAGAAATTACACCTTGATTATATTTGTCACGATTGTACATAAAATCAGTTTTTTCAAGATCTGCTTGCTTCCGGGTTCTTTCCATTTTTTCTGTATCTTTTTTAACAGAAACCAAAGCGTCGTTAACTTCTTGAATAGCTGTTAAATTTGTTTTGTAGTAGTTTTGGAGCACTCTTTCGTACTCGGTCTTTTTCAATCTCAAGTTAGCTGTCAAAGACCCACCAGTGAAGAGTGGCAACATGCCGGCAGCACCGATTGACGCCAACATATTTTTTGTCGTCCAAGAGCTTCCTATATTTGCCGCATTAAACAATGCCAAGCCCATAATATTGAATGACGGAAGGAATTCTTTTTTCGCAACTCTCACATCAATTCCGGCTTTTTCAACCATTTTTTCTGCCTTTAAATAATCCGGTCTTTGAACAATTACGTCAGAAGAAATTTCAGACGGAATATTTCCTGAAAAAGCGATTTTGTCGTAAGAAGTACGAGTTAATTCTTCTGCATTTGCAGGACTTTCGCCAATCAAAACAGCCAACTGGTGGAGCAAGAAATCTCTTTGTTTTTGATATTCGATTAAATCTGTTTCGCCCGCAACAAGAGCCTTGTTAGCTTTGATCGTATCAGCGGTTGAAGTAATTCCTTCTCTGTTACGTTTTAGCATTAAATCGTAAATTTCTTTTCTTAATTCGACGATTTCTTGTTGCAAATCAACAATTTTATCTAATCTGACTATATTCAAATACGTAGTACCGACAGCTGACGCAACAGAAATATATGCAGCACGTTCATCAAACTGAGAAGCTTCATATAATTTTTTAACAGATTTTGTTTTATCTCTGTTTTTCAAGAAAATATCAGCCTCATAGCTTGCAATGGCTGGAGTCGCAAATACCCAATCAGCATCGCTTGACCCCGGCATTTTAACATAGTTAGGGCTATAACCTGCTGTCAATTTAGGCAATTCGTTTGAAAATTGTAGTTTTACATTTTCATAATATTCCTTAACGTTTAACGATGCCATTTTCAAATCGTAGTTGTTTTTTACGGCTTTATCAATATATCCGTTAAGAATTTCGTCATTGAACTGACTCCAAAAATCCATATTTACATAAGCATATTTGTAATCATCCGAAACTTTTTTACTCTTTTTAACCATGCTTTTATATTGTTTTGGAACATTATTATTAACTTCTTGAACTGCGAGAGCCGGCATAAACGTCATGCCTGTCAAACTCGTTAAAACTATTGCTGCTAGTATCTTTTTCAATTTCTTTTTCCTTCTAAAAATATTCACTTGCATTTTTTATAATCCTATGTTAGCATAATATTGTTGTAAATGCAACATATTTTTTTTACAACACAGCTTTGAAATTTGAAACGGAAAAAAAATGACAGATATAAAAACTAAACATTACATCGACAGTATTTATTATGACATAGAGCTAACAGCAAGAGTGATGAAAGTTTTAGGGGCACAAGTGTTCAGTAAACTTCAACTTTCTCTCACTCCGGAAGAACATGCCGCACTCGATACAATATATTGCAATCCTGATATCTGTCAAAGAGATTTGGCAAAACTTATCCTAAAAGACAGAGCAAACACAGGGCGAATTTTAAATTCGCTGGAAGAAAAAAATCTTATTACCAGATGTGTTGACGTAAAAAACAACAGACTTGTAAAAAGACTTGCTATAACAGTTGAAGGAAACCGACAACTTGAAGATATAAATAAAAAAATCAAAGATTTTTTAAAAAATATTTCTTGTAAATTTTCACCGGAAGAAACTGATAGATTGCAACATTCACTAAGAGAATTCCGAAAAAGTTTAAAAGAATTTGCGGAAATGAACATATAAATATACAGATAATAAAAAGATAGTTAATAAAAGAGGTTAAAAATGGCAGAAGAAAAAGAAATTCAAACAGAGAAAAAAGAAGCACCAAAAGGTATTAAGAGAACTATCGGTGCAATTCTAGGGATAATCATATTGGGCGGCATCGGATATTTTATCCACGATGCATTAATGTTTCAATCCACAGATGATGCTTATGTAGAAACAACAACCGTTCAAGTTTCGCCAAAAATAGCGGGACACATTACAAAGGTTTACGTAAAAGATAACCAAGCAATTAAGGCAGGAATGGTTGTCGCAGAAATCGACGATACTGATTACAGGGTTAAACTTGAAAAAGCGGAAGCTAACTACCAAAAAGTTTTGCTTAACCAAAAAAATGCACAAGCAAACTTCAAAGCAATGCAAACAAACATTTCCGTAGCGAAAAAAGATTTAGACAGATACACGGCATTGTACGAATCAGGTGCAGTTTCCAAACAAACACTTGATGCAGCACAAGCAAAATATGATTCTGCACAGGCAAACTTAACACAAGCAGAAGAAGCATTGTTATCACCGAACGATAACAAGGTTGCGGATGCTGATTTAAGAGCGGTAAAAGCTGAACTTGATCAGGCAAAATTAAACATGCAATACACAAAAGTTATCGCACCTCAAGACGGAACAGTTTCAAGCAGAAGAGTAGAAACCGGTATGTACGTTCAACCGGGGTCGCCGTTATTCGTAATAGTTCCAAACAATGTTTGGGTTGTTGCAAACTTCAAAGAAAACCAACTCCGTCACATGAGAGCGGGTCAACCTGTTGATATAAAAATTGACACATATCCTGATCACGTATTCAAGGGAGAAGTTGAAAGTATCCAAAGAAGTTCAGGTGCAAAATCAAGCTTGTTCCCACCTGAAAACGCAGTAGGTTCTTTCGTAAAAATCGTACAAAGAATTCCTGTAAAAATCATTTTCACTGAAAAATACGACACAAACGAATATAACGTAGTTCCGGGAATGTCAGTAATTCCAAAGGTTAGAGTAAAGTAGAACAAATTATGTGGGGAATGCTAAGCGTTCCCCATAATTTGAAGTGAAGTATGAAGTGAGAAGTGTGAGAAGTGTGAAAAGTAAGAAGTCAGAAAACGAAAATATAGAAAATACACAAGTTACAGCAGAAGAATGGCAACCGTCGGGTAGTCCGTGGTTATTAATCATGCCTGTAATGGTTGCGACATTTATGTATGCACTGGACGAAACCGTTGCGAACGTTGCCCTGCCCCATATTGCGGGAACATTTTCCGTCAGCAGTCAAGAATCTATCTGGGTTTTAACCAGTTACCTTATGGCAAGCAGTATTGTTATTCCGATGATTGATTTTTTCTGTAAATTTCTCGGGCGAAAAAACTTCTTTATGCTTGGTGTACTTATATTTACAGTTGCGTCATTCTTATGCGGAATTTCAAACTCTATCGAAATGATAGTTTTGGCAAGAGCAATGCAAGGTTTTGGCGGCGGCTGTCTTATGCCTATGGCACAGGCGGTTTGTATGGAATGCTTCAAAGGGGAAGCCCGAAACAAAGCAATGGCGGTATTCGGTATTGTTGTAGTTGTTGCCCCAATCCTTGGGCCAATTCTCGGAGGTTGGGTTACTGAAAACTGGTCTTGGCCATACATTTTCTTTATAAACGTACCTGTAGGTTGTATTTGCATAACTATGGCTAAAAGATTTTTGGAAGATCCGCCTTATGCAAGACGACAAAAAGGAACGCACCTCGACAAATACGGATTTTTATGGCTTTGCGTATGGTTAATTCCATTGCAGATTGTATTTGATAAAGGTAACGATGCAGACTGGTTCAACGCAAGATACATCTGCTGGTTAAGTGCGATTGCACTTACCGGAGCTATTTTATTTTTCCGCTCACAAATTAAAGGTAAAAATACCCTCGTAAAACTTGACGTATTAAAAGATTCAAACTATCTTTTCGGAACTATAATGCTGATATTAATCAATGCGGTATTGCTTGCGTCATTGGCAATTTTACCACAAATGCTCCAATACTTAATGGGTTACGACTCATTCCTAAGCGGATTAGCGATTATGCCGAGAGGATTGGGATGTTTGACAGCAACCATAATTTTTGGCGGACTTGGTGGCAGAATAAGTTACAAAACCTATGGCATAATGGGCTTATGCTGTCTTGCAACAGGCGGTTGGATGTTAGGACTTTTGAATTTGCAAATCAACCCGATGAACATCGCAATCCCGAACTTTATCTTCGGACTCGGGCTAGTATTTTCATTCATGCCAATCACAACATTGTCATGCATAACCCTAAGAAACGACCAGATGACAAATGCTTCAGGGTTACAAAACCTGTTAAAAACAATCGGCGGAGCAATCGGCACATCACTTGTAGCAACAATGATTTCAAGATTTTCACAAATTCACCAAAACTTACTTGTAAAATCAGCTTCTGAACTTAACCCTAATTTTGCGGAAAGATTAAGCACCTATGCAGGTTCGTTTATTCATCAGGCTGGCGATATGGCAAACTCAACCTTCATGGCAAGTAAAATGATATACAATCAACTTTTGCAACAATCTACACTTTGTGCATATATGACGACATTTAAAGTTTTTGCCGTTGCGTGTTTTATTTTAATCCCGTTTATGTTTATATTGAAAAGTGAAAAGAAGGTAGGGTAAGACGTTTTGCGAAAATGCTACGCTTATTTTGCAAAACGAAGTGAATAAGTTAATAGGTTAATTCGCCCTATTCGGGCTTGTGAATAAGTGCTTTTCCGGTGCTACGCACCAAAGCTATTTCTGAGCGAAGCGAACTAAAAGAACTTATTCACCTATTCACTTATTAACCTCCTTTGACTAACTTACTATAAAGGACACAATAAACATGCCTGATAATACAACTAAACAAGAATGGACGCCGAAGATTAACCCGTGGATAATGATTATCCCTGTAATGCTTGCAGTATTCATATATGTACTCGACGGAACTATCGGAAACGTTGCACTACCGCACATGGCGGGAAGTTTCTCTGCAACTCGTGATGAATCCATGTGGATTTTAACAAGTTACCTGATTGCGGCTGGTATCGTAATCCCTGCGGTTGACTTTTTCAGTAAAGTTTTCGGACGAAAAAATTTCTTTATTATTAGTATTATGATGTTTACAATCGCATCAATGCTATGCGGTATGGCAAAAAATATCGAATTTATGATTTTTGCAAGAATTTTGCAAGGATTTGGCGGTGGCGGAATTCTACCGATTTCGCAGGCAATAATGGTCGAAAGCTTTCCGAAAGAAAAACGTGGACTTGCGATGTCCGTATTTGGTATGGGAGTAATTCTTGCACCGATAATCGGGCCTGTACTTGGTGGTTGGATTACAGATAACTGGACATGGCCATGGATTTTTTATATAAATGTTCCTTTTGGTTGCGTTGCAGCTCTCTTGTGCCACAAACTTCTTGAAGATCCGCCTTATGCAAGACGACAAAAGAATGTAAAAATTGACGCAAAAGGATTTTTCTACCTGACAATTTGGCTGATTACACTGCAAACCGTCCTTGATAAAGGTAATAATGCAGACTGGTTTAATGCAACATGGATTAGATGGACTTTTGGAATATCTGTCGTTGCATGTATTTTGTTCTTTCACTCACAGATTACAAACAAAGAATCGCTTATTGATTTAAAAGTTTTTAAAGACCGAAATTTTACAGCCGGCACGATTGTCCAAATTGTAATTCAGGCAGTTTTGTACGCATCATTAGCAATTCTTCCGCAATTTTTGCAAAGCATGATGGGTTACACAGCCTTTTTAAGCGGAGCAACAATGATGCCGCGTGGCTTTGGAAGTATGCTCTCAATGCTTATCACAGGAACTCTCTCAAACAAAATCGACAACCGGTGGTTTGTTGTGTGCGGACTTGCCCTAATTGGCGGATCCAGCCTAGTTTTCGGCTCTCTAAACTTGCAAATTTCAAATATGAATATTGCAATACCGAATTTTTTCATGGGAATGGGTATGGGGCTTTCAATGGTACCGATTATGAACTTGTCACTTGATACGCTGAAAAACGAACAAATGACAAATGCGACCGGTATTCAAAACCTGTTGAAAAACATCGGAAGTGCTGTCGGGACTTCGCTTGTTGCGACAATGCTCACACGATTTGCACAAGTTCACCAGTATATGTTGGTCGGAAACACAGATGAATTGAATCCTGCATTTATCGAAAGAGTACAAAGCACAACCGCAGCACTTTCAGCATACACACACCATTCGGTAGCACAATATATGGCACAATATTCGCTATACGGACAACTTGTAAAACAATCAACCTTGTGGGCATTCATTGATTCCTTCAGAGTTTTTGGCATCCTCTGCCTTGCCGTAATCCCACTTTTGGCACTGATTAAGAAACAGAAAAAGGCGTAGTCAATCTGTCAAAAAAATATATTTACACATTTTATATAAACTGAAATGCGTATAAATTACTCACCTTACCAAATTAAACCTTTGACCTTCAAGGCACATAGCGATTCTGCACTGCTGTATGATTTAATCAACCCCGCTCCAAAATTGCAACTACCTGATGTTGACAAGTTTGAAAAAATTACAGATTTTGCAAAGAATAACGAGATTGTATCCGAACCCCACTCTGATTTTTACAAAAACCCAAATATGTTAGCATCAAGTTATTTTAGAAGGGGCGACCTATTAGGTGAAAATCCTTATTTCAAAGACATAATCAATGTATTTTCATCAATTTTTAATCCGCAAAACGATGTAAAAAAATCAATGCTTATTGTCGGAATAGGTAGTTCGCAAGAGCCTTTTTCCTATTTAGCAACAATCAAAGAACTTATCAAAAATAAAAAATTAACAGATAAACTGGATTTGCAAACAGTGGATTTGCAGGCAAAACCTACCAAACAAAACTTGCGTAACTGTTCCCACTACTCGGGATATTGGTCTAATGAACCCGAATTTGCGAAATCAAGCTTTGTTACATACGCACAAATCTACGATAATATAGTCTTAAAAAAAGGTTTTAGAGTAAATGATGAAATATTCAACTATTTGTACAAAACATATAACAACCCGCAAAAATCAAAATGGGCAACACGAATACAGGAAGAAATAAAGAATTATAAAAACGAAACCTTTGATACAATTTCAATAAATAATGTGCTCGGTTATATTACAAACGATGATGAGTATTACGAAACAATACGAAATCTTCCACGAATAGTAAAACATGAAGGTTACATAATCGCAGATGACATGTGCGAACACGAATTCAAAAAACTCGACATTAATCTAACAAAAATTTGCTACGGTATATTTAAAAAACACTGATAAAAATATTATATCAACATAATACAAATTATACAAAAAATTCCGGTCTACGAACCGGAATTTCTTTGTTTCATAATATCTTCATAACTTAATAACTTCCTTCCAGTTGGAGCGTTTGGCCCATCCCCAAACCATTTAACTATAAAATCACCTATTTTTTTACAAGTTTTTTTTGTTGATTTAACAACACCTAAATTATTAAAAGAATCATTTATCTTTGAAACATTTTTTTTAATACTATCAACTGTTTTTACTATTTTACCATTTCTTAAAAGATAGTGTTCATAACGATCTGCCCTATTATTGATTTCTTCGCAAGAGAAACTTGAATGCTTAAATTTGGACCCAATACCAGCTCTTATATCTGCAGGAACTGTGTAATAAGCCAGTTGTCGGCGAACACTTTTACCTTTCTTTGCAACATACCCACAAACATTTTTTCCTGTAGAAATCACATCTGAACAAACACCTAACATTGACATTTTAACCTTCCTTTATATTTTAGTAACCTACACTTATATAAAAACATAAAATCATATAAGAATTGCCCTCGCCCCGCCATACCATACCATACCATACCATACAGGGCATTATAACTGGGTTTGAGGCATTTTTAAATTCATCTT
>ONYB01000191.1 GCA_900321895.1 uncultured Brachyspira sp. | reverse complement strand
GGATTAACTATAACATCAATATGCTGAGCCCTATCTGCCAAAAACATAAATGCTTCGGCTCTTGAAGAAACCTCGCCATCGTAATTCAGCAAAATTTCTCTGATTTTTTCACCCAAACCTCTTGCCCCCGGTTCTCTTGTCACAACAACTTCACGACCTTGAGCCTTTAAATATTTTGCAAGAAGCATAAGTTGAGTAGTTTTGCCGCAACCGTCAGCACCCTCAAACGTAATAAACAAACCTTTTGACATTTATTTTCCTATCCTGATTTCGTACTAAAAAAGCGGGATTTAATTCCCGCTTTCTATTATATAATAAACTTACCGTTTTCGTAAATCAAAATATCATCGGCATAAATTTTTCCGTCTTTTTTCATACCCTTAATCATATCCCAATGAAGTCCTGAAACATTTTTACCGCCTGTTTCAGGATAAGACGCACCGATTGCCATGTGAATTGAACCGCCAATTTTTTCATCAAAAAGAATATTACCGGTAATATCTTGAATTTCGTCATTAGTACCGATAGCGATTTCGCCGATACCACGAGAACCCTCGTCCATATCAAACATCGCATTCACATAATCTTCACCTTTTTCGGCGACAACCTTCACAACTTTACCTTTTTCGATTGTCAAATGAACTCCGTGAGCCTCATTTCCTCTATAAATTTGCGGGAAGTCGAAGTAAATTTCGCCGTTAACATCATCTTCAACAGGTGAAGTGAAAACTTCGCCGTCCGGATAATTATTCAAACCTGAACAGCTAATCCATTTTCTGCCCTCAACCCCGAATGTGATATCCGTTTTTTCGCCGACAATACGGATTTTTTTAACATTATTCAGATAATTTGCCCACTTAGTTTGTTTTTCGTCTAATTCTTTTAACTTAGCAACAGGGTCATCTAAATCCAAATAGCAGGATTTAAACAAGAATTCAGAATACTCATCAAAAGACATTTTCGCCTCTTGAGCAAGAGCATGAGTCGGCACATCCGCAATAACCCATTTTGCAGAACCGTCAGCCGAACGTTTCATCAAAAGTTCGGATAAGGCTTTAGTTGCCTTGCCACGACGTGCGAGTTTTGCCATATTAGCACGAGCCATTGTTTTTGTATTCATCGGAGCTCCGATTGAAATAAACTTGTCAACCTTTTCATACTCAAGTTTTGTAATCGGGTCAACATAATCCAGCTGTTCATCCGATGCCAACTTAATAAAAGTATCGGACATATCCTCAATAGAAGTTCTGACAAGCGGATGACCGCCCCTTTCCAAAACTCTTTTAAAAACGGCTTTTACTAAATCTTTTGCATAAACACTTGTTGCTCTAATCTGTACCAAATCACCTTTTTGGACATCAACAGAATAATCAACAAGCACTTCTGCATATTTATCCCAAATTGTTTTCATAGTTTGTTCCTTTCAACATAAGTTAATAAGTGAATAGGTAAATAAGTAAATAAGTTCAAATCGGGTGCTCCGCACCAAAGCTGCTTCTGAGCGAAGCGAACGAAAAGAACTTATTCACGAGCCCGTCAGGGCGAATTCACTTATTCACTTATTCACTTCAATTAGTTGCTTATTCCACTAATCTTGTCCTACTCTTCACTTTCAAGTGATTCGTGACCTGATTTATGAGATTTTAAAAGTACGCCACGTTTTGAAGTTTTGATGAACTCTATCATTTTTTCAATATATTCATTCATCGGAATTTCAGCCTTAATTTTTTCAATAGCTTGAGTTGTGTTGTATTCATCAGAAATCAACAACTTGAAAGCTTCGTTTGTAGCAGTTCTGATTTCTTGAGAAACCCCACGACGTTTCATAGCGATAACATTAAGTCCACGTGGAACAGGCGGTCTGCCTTCACCTTTTGAATATGGAAGAATATCTTGACGAGAAGCTGAAAATCCGCTGATAATCGCCATATCACCAATTCTGATATTTTGGTGGAAAACACTCATTCCGCCAACGAAAGCACCGAAACCGACATGAACGTGTCCGCCGAGAGTAACCAAGTTTGCCAAAATAACCTGATCAGCAAGCACACAGTTGTGAGCGACGTGTGAACCAACCATTAACAAGCATTTGTTGCCGATTCTCGTTGTAAAATCACCGCAAGCAGCCCCTCTGTGAATAGTAACGTTTTCTTTAATAATAGTGTCATCACCAATAACGACTTTAGTTTCTTCGCCTTTGTATCCCAAATCTTGCGGTTCTGAACCGATTGTTGCAAACGGAGAAATAGTACATCTTTCACCGATTTCGGCATGTTCGATATAGGCATTAGCAATAACTCGGGTTTTGCTACCTATTTTTACATTTTCGCCAATAATAACGTAAGGTCCGATAATCGCATCATCCGCAATTTGTGCTGACGGATGAATAACAGCTGTCTTGTCAATCATTTATTATACCTCTCTTTTTTCTAACCGTTAGGTTAATTATATTACAAACTATTGCAGGATTGGAAATTTTAATAAATATTTAATACAGAAGTGAATAGGTGAAAAGACCGTTACGTAGATTTGTGAAAGGTGAGAAGTCCTTATCGTAAAGTAAGTAGGTTAGTAGGTAAGTAAGTTAGTAAGTTAGTAAGTTAGTAAGTAATTTACATTAAGCTGTTTTTGTTGCTTATTCCTCTCCCCTTGAGGGAGAGGAGCAGTTGTAGGCGAAAGTATTGAGCCGTACAAATGCGGTGAGGGGTAAAATGCCGAACGCATTAAACCT
This sequence comes from uncultured Brachyspira sp., assembly GCA_900321895.1. Classification (GTDB taxonomy): domain Bacteria; phylum Cyanobacteriota; class Vampirovibrionia; order Gastranaerophilales; family Gastranaerophilaceae; genus Scatousia. Next base: position 79 of record ONYB01000191.1, on the reverse strand, counting down.
TGACCCCTCACCCTATTTTCTAGCCTTCAACTTCGTTTCAGCCTGAAAATAGGCCTCTCCCGCAAGGGGCGAGGCTATT
>ONYB01000045.1 GCA_900321895.1 uncultured Brachyspira sp. | reverse complement strand
GTCGGTTTAGTAAAACCGACCTACAGTAAAATCCGCAATATGCCTAGATTTAACCTCCTCACCTTTTTTCATGTCATTCTGAGGCACATAGTGCCGTAAGAATCGCATTACCGTGACCTTTAGCGACAATGCGATCTTTACGTCGCTACGCTCCTCAAGATGACATGTTTTAATAAACGTAACGAACTTAGTGCCCTAGTGCCTTAGTATCCTAGTATCTTTACGATACGGTCTTATCGCCCAACCCTTACCTTATTTTTCTTGCAAAGGACAAACCTGCGGGAAGTTCAAGGACGGTGTGAAGGTAGTCTGGGTGTGCGTTTATTGCGTCAATATAAGTTTGAACCTTTTCTTTATGCGACAAAACGTTATCACACGTATAAATTCCGCCAACTTTCAAGTGCGGATGTATCAGATTAAAATAATCCACGGATTCCCGCTTATTTGCATCCACAAAAGCAAAATCTATCTTGAAATCTTCCGGCAATTCCCGCAAAATATCACACGCAGAACCGGGATGAATTGTAACCACATCTGACGTTCCGCATTCCTCAAAATTATGACGGGCAATAGAATATCTCTTCTCGTAATATTCAATCGTATCAAGCGTTCCGCCGTTTCTCTTTAAAGCGGTAGACAACCAAATACCAGAATATCCGTTAGAAGTTCCGACCTCAAGTCCGTGCACCAAGCCCTCTTTTTCTATCAAATTATACAAAAAAAGTGCCGTCGGACGTGAAATATTCCAAAAATCTCTCTGGGTCTTTTCCAAATTCAACAAAATTTTCTGCGTTTTTTCGTCAAAATCTGTTATCATTTTCCACCAATCTTTTTAACTTTTTTCAAAACAACCATTGAAGTTACGGGAGTTGCCACAGGGTTTGACGAAATTATTTTCTTTGTATCTAAATTCAAAACAAAATATTTTCCGGCTTTTGCATCCGTCACAAGTGCAAGATTTGTTCCGTCAATTCTAGTCAACTTTGTAGAAAATCCGGTTGTATCCAAAACGATTGTATCCGTCAGCTTATCAACAGAAGTGTCCACGACTTCAATAGTATTTTCGCTTGCCCCGAGAATAAACAAATCATTGCCGTAGGTTAACATATCTACAGGTTTTGGACTGACAGAGTTTTCGGAAAGCAAGTTCATTGTTTTGTAATCCACAATCGCCAAGCGGTTTTTCGTTCTGCTTGTAATATAGATTTTGTCATTCAAATAAGCGATTTTTGAAACATTCGGAAACGTTCCGATTTCTTTTAACAAGTAATTATTATCAGTTTCAATTACCCAAATAGTGTTGGTTTGCTTGTCATTATAAAAAATCTTTGTACCATCATCACTCAAAACGATTTTTTCGCACATGCCGTTCAACTTAATCTGTTTTTTCAACGTCATTGTATCCAAACTTACTACATAAATACTGAAATCCGATGGTGTCGAAATATACGCAAGATGATTTTTAGCATCGATAATCATTTCATCAGGTTGAGTCTTTAATTCAATTTGCTTAATAACCTTGTCATCCGCCAAAGAAATCACGTCAATAGACTTCTTATCAAAAGACGAAACGAGCAAAAACTCGTTGTTCCAACCCTTTATCATAATCGGTATATGTTGCTGCTGGAGAGCATATTCCGGAACTTTCTTTTCAGGGTTTACGACCTGAATATTTTTTGAAAAACTTGTTGAAACGTACAAAGTCTTGCCCTTCAATTCAGGAATAAGCTTCAAAGAAGCTATACTGTTACCCTGAACTGTTTTCGGCTGAACTACAGGAACGGCAAGTGTCGGCTCTTTCGCTGTCGAAATTTCCAAATTTCCGATAATATTTTTCAAATTACCAGGAATCGACAAATTTTTCGGAACGAGCATATCTTGCGGCAAAAGCCCTGTTCTCAACTCTATCGGCGGGTTTTGAAGTTTTACAAGTGATTTTTTGCCGTTAGCATCCGTAATAACCCTTAACAACACATAATCATTATCAAAAATTATCGCATCAGGCTTTTGAGAAAAACTCTTCGCCGACGGAATAGTCGATTTCACGGTAAAACTTTTTTCCGTATCAAATTTCGCTGGAATTAACGGAAGATAAATTGTGTTGTCAGGCAGAATGATTACACCGTCAAATCGAAAATCCGTTTTTGGGAAACTTTTTTCGACATAAGTTTTTAATTCTTGCGGAAGCTGTGTCGCATAAACCGCAGAAGAAACGGAAACCGCCGTCAATAGTGCAATCATTAGCTTTTTCATTATTTAAATGCTCCTTTTACCTTATCCATTAATGATTCTTGAGCCTTTTTACCTGAATTCAATTCATATAATTTTTTATACAAATTACGTTCTTCATCACTCAACTGAGTCGGAATTTTAACGGTTACAACGATAATATGATCGCCTCTCTGTGAAGGTCTTGAAAGAATTGGAACACCAGCACCTTTAATTTTTATGGTATTACCGTTTTGAATTCCCGCTCTAATTTGGACATTTTGCTCGCCGTCAAGAGTTTTTACCGTAACCGTGTCACCAAGAGCGGCTTGAGCAGGTGAAATCTTCAAGGTTGTGTAAACATCAATTCCGTCACGGCTAAAGTAATCGGAAGGCTTCACATGCAAAACAATAAACAAATCGCCTGCTCGTCCGCCGTTTGTGCCCGCATCACCTTCGCCCGAAACTCTGATTTTTGAATGGTTGTCAACACCCGCAGGAATTTTAACCTCAATTTTCTTCTCTTTTTCAATTTTTCCAAAGCCTTTACAAGCCTTACAAGGATTTGAAATTTTCTGCCCAGTACCGTTGCAATCCGGACATTGCGAAATCTGCGTAAATGCTCCGAGCGGAGTTCTTGCAACAGTTTGAACCTGTCCGCTACCATGACATGTCGGACAAACCACCGGTTTTGAACCTTTTTCAGCACCTGTTCCGCCACATTCAGGGCAGTTTTCAAGATGTTCAAATCTAACTTCTTTAGAAACACCAAAAACAGCTTCTTCAAAGGTTATTTCAATATCTTTTCTCAAATCGTCGCCAGCCTGTGGTGCGTTCGGGTCAGGTCTTCCGCCAAATCCGAAACCTCCGCCAAAGCCACCACCGAAAAAGCTGCTGAAAATATCGTTCAAATCGCCAAAACCGCCGTCAAACGGGCCACCTGTACCAAAACCTGCGTTTTTCAAACCGTCTTCGCCGTATTGGTCATAAGTCGCACGTTTGTTGTCGTCCATTAGCGTTTCGTACGCTTTGCCGAGTTCTTTAAATTTTTCTTCCGCATCCGGAGCTTTGTTCACGTCGGGGTGAAGTGTACGTGCTTTTCTTCTGAAAGCACTTTTTATTTCGTCTTTCGATGCTGATTTTTCCACACCGAGTATTTCATAGTAATCTGTAGTCATAATCCCGTAATCTTAATCTTCTATCTCTATTCTACTAACATTCTAATCCGCTGACGCAACATTTACAAGTGCCGGACGCAAAACCTTGTCACCGACCTTGTAACCCTTCTGCATTACGTTAACAACAGTGTTTTCAGGGTGTTCATCGGTTGGGGTACGCATAACCGCTTCATGGAAATTAGGATCAAACTCTTCGCCTTCCGCCTTAATTTCTTCCAAACCGAGTTTTGCCAAAATATCCGCAGTTTGTTTGTGAACAAGATTAAAGCTGTCCTTAACTTTTTGACAATCTTCAACTCCCTCAAGGGCTTTTGCACCACGTTCAAAGTTGTCAAGAACTTCCAGAAGTTTTTTTAGAGCATTTTCTGTACCAAACTTCAAAAGAGATTCTCTTTCTTGTTCTTGTCTTTTTCTATAGTTATCAAAATCAGCAGCAAGTCTTAAATACTGATTGTTAAGTTTGTCGAAATCTTCTTTAAGCTTGTCCAATTCTGCATTGTTTTCACTTGGAGTTTCCTCAGAAACTTGTTCTTCTTTGACCTGTTCGTCAAGTTTAATTTCTTCATCCTCGTGTTTTTTGAACGGATTGTTGCTATGTTTATGTGACATTTTTATACCTCTCATAAATTATATTACATACATTATATTATAGAGGAACAATTAACACAACCGACCAAAAATTTATTATTTTTTAATAATTGATTTGGGCGAAACTGCGAAAAATGTGAGCGAAAGTGTAAAGTTTTGCAAAGAAACTTCAAGACGGAGATATTATTAACCTTTAGTTTTGACGGTACGGATTAAAGTAATCATAATAAGGCATAGAGAAAAGGAAAAGGAATTAGGAATAAATATGGAAAAACTATTACAATTAATTGAATTTTTTAACAAAGACTATCACATAGCCTTCAACAAGACCGAAAAATCAATCGGAGATGTGTTTTATCTCTGGATTTTGTTGAAAAAGTAAATATTTGAAAATATTATTAATCTAAAGTGTTGACTGTAACATTTTTATAACAATAATATGTTGTGCAATTTGGAAGAAAAGGAATAAAAGATGAATATTAAAAAATTACTTCAATTAGCAGTAGAAAAAGGAATTATTAACGAATTCCAGCGAAATCAAATACTTCAATTATCTGATGACGATGACAAACAAGAAGTCAAACCAACATCAACGATTGTAAAAGTATTGTATTACATCGGCGGATTTATAATGTTAATTGCTATGACTTATTTAATGGGCTACACAGTAACTAACAGCTCTTATCTGCAAATACTCGTACTTGGCGTTGTCTATTGTTTAATATTTTGGGGCGTCGGGGAAATCCAACTAAGAAAAAATGAAAAAGTTCCGGCAGAAATTTTATACTTTCTTCTAATCCCAACAATAACATTTGTTATTTTAGACATAGAAAAAATGCTCGGAATATTTCCTCATTTTTCGGATTTTGCATATTTGGATGATCCTGTTGGGGATTGCCACCTCGGATTAATTCTCCTTTCTATTTGTACAATAATAACCTCTTCAATAGTCCAAAAATTCAGAAACTTTGCATCCCCTGTAATTTATACGGTGTCATCTGCGTATACTTTATACCTGATATGTTATGAGAGAATTTTTGTTCCTATTGCAAATTTTATAACAAATAATGGTGATTTCGGTGGCAAAGATATTTGTATATTCAGTATAATATTCTTTGTGGCTTTGTTATTAATAGCCTTTATTAAAGATAAAAAAACGCAAGCAGACTATCCTATGTGGTTATACTTTTTTGGAGCAACAGGTTTTATAAATTCTGTATTTGCATTGTTTATATTACTTACTGACAATTATAATTTAATTCAAAATTTAATGTTGATATTTTATTTGCTATACGGAATTATTGGCATTTTAATCAGACGAAAAGTATTTTTAATAATTTGCATATTAGGGATAATCGAATTTTTTATGTATTATGAATTTCTCTACTTTAATGAATCTCCAATTCTCTTAACAAGTTTGATAATACTGACGGGATTAGGTGTTTTATACGTCGGGACGTTATATAATCAAAATTCAGACAAAATAAGTCGTTATGTAGAAAGTATATTTCCTGAAAAAATAATAAATCTCCTCCCACAAAATAGAAAATAGACCTCGGATTAAGAATAGCTGGAAGCTATGTTTTTAGCCAAATTTTCAAAAGAAAATTTGGCTTTTTTTTGAACATTAGTAAGAACACTAATTTTTCTTTTTACCAAATTTGTAAAAAAGATATAGTATTGAATATGGACCAACTAAGATAATAACTGTAAAAGTAAGAAGAATTTCCCAAAATTCAGAAATTATTTTTTCCTTACCTAGAGTACCAATCATCATAGTCAAATATATAAGTTGGTTTGATAACATACAAATCAAAAACATTGTCCAAAAACATTTTTTTCGATACTTTGCATTAGTTTTTAAATCTGTTATAAACTTTTTAATTTTATCATTCTGTCCCATTTTTTCAAATATAGCATAGATAAATGGTAAAAGAGTAAATCTTAATAACAGAATTATTAACAAACTTGCATATAATACATACACCAAATCAGGGTTAATCAAAATCGCAAAAAGTTTTCCATAATAAACATAAAGCATTAACAGCATTATGTTTGGTACTAGAAAAACATCTGAACATAATATGTTTGCGATAACAAATACCAACATTTCTAAAACATTTCTTAATTTG
>ONYB01000189.1 GCA_900321895.1 uncultured Brachyspira sp. | reverse complement strand
GCACCGCAAAGACCTTCACCCTTCAAAAATTTTTGATAAAGTTCATCGTTTATTTCTTCTTTATATTTTATATTATAAAAATCATCTTTATTCGGACGTTTTGCCTGCCATTCGTCGTATGCTTTTTGGTATTCATCGTTTGCTATGCTCAATTTACCTTCATTAACAACTGTTGAAACTTTTTCTTCAAAAACGTTAGAAAACCCGTATTTTTCAAGGAATTCGGAGATATTAGCACTTTCTTTGTAATTTGTAGCATCGAGTTCTGATACAAGAGCTTGCCCGTCTGTGTTTACCAATGTATACTGATTTTTTAACGGAGCATATTGGCTCAAGGCTGCCCCGGTAAGTTTTGTTTTAACTTTGTTTCCGCTTTCATCGTAGGTTGAGAACATCATCTTTGTTTCATTCAAAGAATTTAGGTATTCTTGACTTGCTTGAGAAGTTTTTGTGGAAAGGGCAGATTTAGCGTTAGTAATAGTCTGAGAACGCAATTCGTTATCAGACAATCTGGAGGTTATGCTCAATAATCTTGCTTGTGATGCTGAGAGCCCCATGCTTTTGTACCCTTTCCGTAAAGTTAATTCTTTACCCAATGGTTATCGGCATAATGGCGGGATTTCTTTAAGAATTTAGAGGGAATGTTAAGAAAAGTGAAGGTTTTTTGATTAGGTTAATAGGTTAATAAGTCAATAAGTGAATAAGTTCGTATAGTTCGTTTCGCTCAAAAGCAACTTTGGTGCGTAACACCAGATTTGAACTTATTACCTTATTCACCTATTTACTTATTAACTTATGTTGGTTGGTACTGTCCTCTATACTCGATTACACCACCCAAGAAAAAAGAGTTGAATGTGCCTTTCAACTCTTATCTACCTGTGTTTATTTACGGGTTGACGGATTAAAGAATATCAGCCATGCTGCTGTTAGGGTACCAAATGCCGCCGCACCTCTCAGTGCGTTGCCTAGTCGATACTCAGGTAGAAAATGTTTTAGTGCTTTGTAGCTCTCTTTCAATTCGTGATTATTTGCAAGCTCATACAACTTGTTGGACATCAAGGTTCGCTTTCTGCCCATTGCCTGTTGCATATTTTTATATAAGGTTTTTACCTCCAGCCCGCTGTGCGGTAACGTTTTCATACGTTTTAATCGTTCCTTTTTCACTGCCGCCAGTGCTTCTTTATATTCGTCTATCGGAAATTCCAAAAGTTTTCTGATTTTAGAGTTTTGGTTGCTCAATTCTATAAACTGCTCTCTCAAAGTCACGCTGTCCGGCGTAGCTTGAAGGTTTTTCTTCACAATACGCAGATTTTTGGCGATGTTTGTCAAACCGTTTTCTTCGACCGCTTTTCTCAAAAACGTCTTTTTGTTGCTTAATCTTTGCGTCAAATCAGTATCAACTTCTATCTTGTTGAATTTTTTTGCCCACGCTTTTGCTGCTCTTTTAATGCTTTTATCTTCGGAACTTCCCGACTTTCTGTAGGTATCTCTGCCTTGTCGCAGATTTTTTAATGCTGATTTCTCTTCTTGTGACATGTTCTGCTGAATTTCAGGGTAAAAAGTTTCGTCAAAATATTGTTGATTTTTTGATAACAAGGTTTTCAACGACGGTCTTTGCGGCTTGCACATCGCCCCAAAGCCAAGACCCATAAAAGCTCCGGCAGAAATCATCGACACAGGATTTACCGATAATGAACTTTTCTCCATTACTACAACTCCGTATATAAACTCCTAATAAACCTGTCCACAGATTAACTCTTAAAAAATATTTTTGTGGGTTTTTGAAAAATAAATTTACAACTCGTAACAATTCGTCCTTCATTTTAGCCCATGATATACTTTAGGTAGAATAAGCAGTGGTGGCTTATAAATCATTTTGGAGAAATTATGGAACCTATTTTATCGGTAATTATCACGACGCATAATATTGTTGAAAAAGATAAGGTTGACGATTTTAATCTGTTGATTACTCTTTTGTCAAAACAAACATATCCGGAAATCGAAATTATTGTAATCGATAAGGCTTCGACTGACGAAACTAATGTTTTACTAAAAGATTACAAAAATAAAGGATATATAAACTTTTTCTCAGAACCTGATATGAATAAGTTTGACGGCTTTAATAAAGGGGTTATGAGGGCACATGGTAAATATGTTGCGTTTTTAAGTTGCGATGATTTTTGGCATGATATTACGGCTGTTCGAGATATCATGACCTTTATGGAATCTAATAATGCTGATTTCGTTTATTCTCCGGCATATTGTTGCTATCCTACAGGATATGTGTATTTGTTCCCGCCGGTTATACATGCCGCTTTTCAGGTTATGCCGTGTGCAAGACAAGGGATGATTTTTAAAAAATCCGTTATTGAACAGCTGAATTATTTTGATACAAAATTCGCATATTTTGCTGATTTTGATTTGATTATAAGAATGCTTATGAAAAGATTTAAAGGGTTTTATTATGATACGAATTTTACAACATACAAACTTTGTGAAAGTATTGAGAAAAATCCTGAAAAATGTACACAGGAATGCAAACAGATTTTTTATAAAAACTATAGAGGTTTAACCGCGTTGAATAACGATATTCTTGATAAAATGGTGAAAACTTCGGAGTTTCCGCAAGAATTGCTCCAAAAGTTGGCTGTTTTGTATCCGCCGGAAGAACGTCAACAATTTTTAAATGATTGTGAAGAAGTTCATAAAAATAGGGTTGAAGCGGTTGAGGAAGCTGCAAGCCTTAGTGAACAGCAACAAACTTAACTGTTTGCAAAATAATATTTGTGACGTATGATAGATATAGAGTTAAGATAGAGAAGGTTAAGAGATAAATTATGAAAGAACAAAAAATTGCCGTTATAGGTACAGGGGTATGGGGCAGAAATATTGTCCGTAATTTTTATAATTTGAATGTCCTTGATGTTGTTTGCGATCTTGATGAGAGTAATCTCGCAAAGGTTAGGGAACAGTATCCGGGGGTAAAAACAACAAAAGATTTTAATGAAATTATTAATAATCCGGAAATTACTGCTGTTGCGGTTGTTACTCCGAGCCACACGCATTTTAAGGTAGTTAAGGCTATGCTTGAAGCCGGTAAAAATGTTTATGTTGAAAAACCGATTTCAACTGTCGCTCAAGAAGCTAAGGATTTGACAGAATTGGCTCACGAAAAAGGGCTTGTGCTTATGGTTGGTCATTTGTTGCTTTATCATCCTGCCGTAAACAGATTAAAAATGCTTATTGAAGAAGGTGTTTTGGGCGATATCGTTTATGCCCAAAGCGACAGATTGAACGTAAATTTCTTTAAAAACGATAGAAGTGTCATGTGGGATTTAGCTCCGCACGATGTTTCCATGATGAGTTATGTTACGGGTAAAGACCCTGTCAGAGTAATTTCTGCGGTCGGTTGTTCTTCCGAACGTAATGATATTATGGATATTACGCATATCACGATTGAATTTCAAGACGGTATGGTCGGACAAATTTCTGACAGCTGGATTACTCCTAAAAAACATGTACAACTCCTTGTCAGAGGTACAAAGGCTACCGCTATTCTTGATGATACTGTTCAAGAAGATAAGCTGGTTATTTATGATAACTACAAAAAGGACACATTACAAAATATAAGTCTGGATTATCTCGAAATTGAACCGCTTAAACTCGAATGTCAACACTTTATCAGTTGTTGCGAAACAGGCAAAAAAGCTCGTTCAGACGGTGATAACGGATTTATGGTAACTGCAATTCTTGAACAGGCTGAAAAAGTTATGCTTGGCGACAGAAGAAAAAATCTTGATGAAGTTAATTTTGCGTTGTCCAGAACAAAAAAACAAGAGGTTAAAAAATAATGGATATAAAAAATAATACAGCAAATATCGTGTCTTTGAGCCGAATTTTTATAGCATTTGTTGCAATCGGACTTTTGTTCATCCCGACAACTTGTGCTTACGTTTGGGCTTTAGTTTTGACTATTATTGCATTTGCAATGGACGGGGTTGACGGCTATATAGCAAGAAAATACAACCAATCCTCCGAACTCGGTTCTGTGCTTGATATTATGGGCGATAGAATTGTAGAAGCTTCGTTTTGGATTGTTTTTGCGGTAATGGGTTTGTTGCCAGTGTGGTTCCCGATTGTTTGCGTAACAAGAGCTTTTACGACAGACAGCATAAGAAGTGTTGCTCTATCGAAGGGAATGACGGCTTTTGGTGACAAGTCAATGCAATCTACGGCTTGGGGCAAGTTTATTTGTTCTTCAAAATTTATGAGAATTAGTTATGCTGTTGCAAAAGTCGCTGCATTCGTGCTTTTGATTTTTGCAAAAATTCCGGCTTTGCCTGTAGAAACTGCTGATACGACAATGACGGTTGCTGTTG
>ONYB01000025.1 GCA_900321895.1 uncultured Brachyspira sp. | reverse complement strand
GCGGCACTGTCGCACCAAAAAAGGTGTTCTTTACTCCCTCGGACAGCATAACCGGCACGATTGATATTGATTTCCCTGTTACGACTTATTCTTTCACTCTCGCTGTCACGGAAACTGAACCTGATGAGCTTACATCCTCGGATATTCTTAGCAAAGCAATTTTTGTCGGCTACACTCAGGCTGATTTATCATATTCTAAGACTGTGAAATTCAATCTTACTACCAATGGACTAAAAGCTCCTGGCAGGGCAGAATTGAATTTCTACCTTGACCCTTCTACTTGGACTGACGGACAGGTTTCAGATTTACTGAGCAATTATAAAGTCACTGTCGGACTTTTTGATACTTCAGGTGTTTTGCGCTCCGGTGAGTGGGGACTGGAGAGTCTCAGCAAATCAACTCCAATTTCAAGTGGTGACTGGTTTTCTTCGATTCTACCGGGCACTTATGACATCAAGGTCAGCATGAGTGAGCAAATCGGTGAACATCTTATCTGTTCATATACGGATAAAATTATTATTTCGCCAAACCGTGAAATTAATGCTGACGTGTATATTCCAAACATTCTTCTGGAACTTCCCGCCGCCCCATCGGATTTTAAGGCTGCCCATTGTATGGACTACAGGTTTTACCGGGGAACTGAGCTTGTTGAAAATGGAGATGGAAGCTACACATCTAATTCTGGAATCGAGCTTTCTTCAAACGCTGACTTGGAAAAATATGATTTCAATACTTATGGAATTCTTTTTTCTTGGATGGATAATTCTAACAATGAGTCTGGATTTAAAATCACTTTGGCTGATTTGTCAAAAATAACTGACGGCGTGAAGGTTCCTTCTGAAATAATTGCCTCTGTACCGGCTGTCATAACGGATTCATATTGGAAAGAAACAGTAGAGCCATTTTTGGGACAGCAGAATGTTGTAAGTGAATTTTCCCCTTCTTCCTATATGGCTTCTGCAAATTATATTGGAGGCTCCCTTGAAAAGAACAGTTCTGCCTTTGTTGTGTTTGGCACTTTTGGTTCTTGCTACATCGCAAAAATTGAGGCTATGAATGCAGCCGGTATTTCTGAAGCATGCTACGTTAAATTAGACGAAGATTTTAATGTTAATGTGATTGACAAACGCAGTGATAATAGCCAGCAGTTTACTTATGTTGGAAAGGCTTTTGCAAGTGCCGAAAATCCGTGCAAAGTTATCAACAGATACAAGGTTTCGTATAATTTGTGTGGTGGAAAAATAGTGTATACCAATGGACCGAATTTGGTTGTGAACAACAGTTCATCCTTTGTGAAATATCATACATACGGCGACGGAAAAATTGAGTGCTATACGGCTCCGAATTCTTTTGAGGGAACAATCGACAATCCGGCTCTGCTTTATTTTTGCGAAGATTCAAGTGTACGGGGCAATAGGTGGACACGCTGGCAAAATGCTTACTACGGTGGAACGGACTTGATTGATATCATTGGCGGCACAAGTGTTGCCGTTGATGCGGAATACACATATCAAAAGCCCAACGACTACACCGGCTACACATCACTCTATCTTTTTGCCCGATATGATTAAAGGAAGTATATAAAATGAATGAAAGAAATCTTGAAAATTTAATTCAACTTTGTTTTGATTTTAATAAAATTCAATATGAAATGGAGTCACGTTCATATAGCTACTTTGATTTTGTTGTGACTTTGAATGATAAGAAATATGTTATTGAAGTAAAAAACACTAAACCTTGCGCAGAAATTATCAACAGGGTTGCTTATAAATTACAACTGATTGAGCAAAAACAACAAGTTGACGCTTGTTTTATTGTTTTTCCTGAATTGTCGCAAAAATACGAAGAAAATATTTGTAAAAAAATTATTTTGAATCGTTGTATTGAAATAGTTACTCCAATTGAATTGTTTAAAAGGTTAGGCTTGGAGTATACAAATGAAGAACTTGAGAAACTAGCAAAAAATCGTTTCGCAACTGACTATGACGTATATAAAACTTATATTGAAGATAATGAGTTCAAAAATCTGAATCGAAAACTTGATGAAGCTGCTGGTATTTTAGAAAAAAATGTGTCGGAAGTGAATGCTAAAGTTCTTTTCCCAAAAGATTTGTATGACAGACAGTTTTCTTCAAATACAATAGCTCGTTTGAATAAGATTCCTTCTAATGATGATTTAATTGATAAAAATGATTTGCTGCATATTGGAACAAGTTATGAGAGTATTATCATTCTTGAATCCGACATCGTCAATTTTTCAACCATGGTCACGGCTTATGGAGAGGAAACAATTGCGGCTATTATGAAAGATTATTACAAATCGGTAAAAAATCTTTGTAATAGTTATGATGCATTTCTTGATAAATTTGTGGGTGATGCTGTTCTTGTCGCATTTAATTATCCATTTAATGAACTTGATAAAATTGACTATTTGAAAATCCTTGAATTTTCGTTTGAACTCATCGAGATTGGTAAAGATAAATTTGGACATTTAAATCGTGAAAATGACCGTCAGACTGAAACAGGGACAAGAGTCGGAATTGCAATGGGAACTGTTCAAGTTATAGAATCACGGCCATTCGAAATAACATTTATAGGAAATACAGTAAATCTTGCGGCTCGACTTGAACATAATTGTGAAATTAACAAGATATGTGTATCCAATGTTATCTATAACAAATTTTTAGAGTCTGTATATGCTTTAGAGTATAAAACAAAATTTGTAGAAGCTGAACATCTGTTTTCAGAAGTTGATGTTAAAGGTCAGTTACTGCCTGT
>ONYB01000188.1 GCA_900321895.1 uncultured Brachyspira sp. | reverse complement strand
TTTGGCTAGCAGGCCCGTTTACAGGCATGGTTGTTCAACCGTTAATCGGTGCATTAAGTGACAAAACAGTATCTCCGCTCGGCAGAAGAAGACCTTACCTTTTGGGAGGAGCATTGTTAGCTTCTATCGCATTATGGATTTTCCCTAATTCTGCGGATGTCGCAAACTGGCTGCAAAACCTCACAGGGATACAGCTTCCTGCACTTACTGCATTATTTATCGCTGCAATTATGATTTGGATTATTGATGCTTGTGTTAACGTTGCACAAGGCCCTTACAGAGCATTAATCCCTGATGTTGTACCGCAAGAACAGCATTCACTTGCAAATTCATACATCAGCCTTGCAATCGGACTTGGTTCCGTTATTGCGGCAGGAACAGCACCGTTTTTGAAATGGGCTTTTAACTATCAAATGTCTATTCCTGCACAATTTATTATGGCAGCATTAGCATTTACCCTCGGCATGATTTGGACTTGCATTACAATTAAAGAGGGTAAAAATACGACAGCAAAAGAAGAACATACAAAAGTTGAAAAGAAAGAACAGTTGAGTTTTTGGCAATCTTTGAAAGACTTTTTTGCACTTTCACCGGAAGTTTCAAAAATCTGCACGATGCAATTCTTTACTTGGATTGGTACAATGTGTATGATGATTTTCTTTACTCAATATTCTGTTCACACAATTTACGGTGTACCGGATTTGAGCTCTGCTTCGGCAGAAGTTACCAAAAACTATGCTGCAGCGACTTTGAGCGGAACAAACTTTTCATCAATCTGTTTTGCAATATTTAACTTAATTTGTTTCTTGGTTGCGATACCTATAGGAATTCTTTCAGCAAAATTCGGAAACAAAAAAGTTCACATCATATCAATTATCACAATGATATTTGCATATTTGTGTATGGCTTTCTGCCACAACCTCAAACTCGTTGCGGTTATGATGGGTGTTGCCGGTATAGGCTGGGCAAGTATTTGTGCACTACCTTTTGCAATGCTTTCTCAATACATTAAAAAAGGTACGGAGGGTTCTGTAATGGGAATTTTCAATATCTTTATCGCAGGACCTCAGGTATTTGTTTGCACACTTGTTGCATGGTTCATCAACAAGTGCATAATTAATATGGATGGCGGATTGATTAATTATCATTGGGAGTATACATTTATAATAGGTGCAATTTGCTTGGCAATCGCAGCACTAATTACGAACTCCGTTAAAGAAAAGGAATAAAAAATTGGAACAACAAGAAGATAAAAAAGCTGAAAAGAAAAAGAAAATACTGTTAATTTACCCACCGTCACCTGTTATGAACAGAGAGGACAGATGCCAACAACCGACTAAAGAATTGTTGGTGATACCACCGCTACCGCCGACAGACTTAATGTATATGGCAGCAGTTGCCGAAAGAGAAGGGTTTGAAGCAAAAATTCATGACTACAGCCAAGGCGGTAATTTTGAGCAGGATTTAAAGGATTTTCAGCCTGATTATCTTGTTGTAAATGTTGCGACACCGACTTTCAAGAGCGATTTAGGAGCTTTTACGGTTGCAAAGGAGATTTGTCCGAATATTGTAACTATCGCAAAAGGTGCAGCATTTTTGACGGTTGCCTTTGAGGTTATGTATTTTCAAAAAGACCTTGATATTATTATTTACGGCGAACCGGAGGACACTCTTAAAGAAATTCTGCAAGGGAAAAAATACCCTGATATTTTAGGAATTTATTACCGAGATGATTTGCGAGTAAAATTTTCGGGAGCAAGACCGTTTATTGAGGATTTGGACAGATTACCTTTCCCTGCCCGTCATCTTGTCGATAACAACCTCTACAGACGTCCTGACAACAACAAAGTTCAGGCAACGATAAAAGTATCGAGAGGATGCCCGTTCCACTGTTTCTTCTGCCTTGCAACACCGGTATCCGGAGCAAAAGTCAGAAAACGATCGCCGGAAAATATTGTTGCAGAAATCCGAGAATGTGTTGAAAAATACAATATTACAAACTTTTTGTTCTGGTCTGATATTTTCAATATCGACAAAGAATGGGTTATGGAGTTGTGTCAAAAGATTATTGACAGCGGGCTTGAGATAACTTGGTCAGCCAACACAAGAGCCGACACCGCAGATGAAGAAATGGCAGCTATGATGTATAAAGCTGGTTGCAGACTTGTAAGCATCGGAGTGGAGAGCGGTTCTCAAGAAATGCTTGATCATATCGGTAAAAAAATTACTCTTGATGATGTTCGTCTTACGGTTCGCATCTTCAAAAAAGCGGGTATCAAAATTTACAACTACTTTGTAATCGGGCTTCCGTGGGAGGATGAGGACACTGTCGAGGATACCATAGATTTTGCAATCGAATTGGACAGCGACTTTATCAGTTTCTACACGGCAACTCCGCTTCCGGGAACGAAATTCTACGAATATGCACAAAAAAATAAGTTAATAAATTCTGACACATCTTTCTCAAGTGCATACTTCTACCCGGCCGTAAATACTCACAACCTTACAAAAGAGCAGGTTTTTAAGTTGCACAAAAAAGCTTTGAAAAGATTTTATTTAAGACCTTCCTTCATAATAAAAACTCTTGTCGGCATAAAATCGTTTGAAGAGTTTAAAAATTATGCCAAAGCAGGAATTAATCTACTTTTGAGAAAGTGAGCGGGTGTCTTGCAGAACGATATCGTACTCAAGGAATTCTGCAATGTCACAAATCTCGCTAAAGCGTAGAGTTTGTGTTTTCAACTTGTTATAAAAACCTGAATATGAATTGCTGTAGCCTTTTTCTTCATGAAGTCTTTTCAACAATTTTCTCAGCGTCAAGCCTCGATAAATCGTCAAAGTCTTTACAAAATCCAGCAGTTTCATGTTTTTATATCTATAATCCATACTCTTATTTTAAAACTTTTTCAAAATTCATGTAAAACACTTGAATAATTATACTTATCGTGATATAATTAGTCTATTCTCAAATATAAAATATATTACAAAAGGAATTGAGAAGGTACTAGCCGAACGGCTATGTTTTTGTTATAATAAATTCATACAACTAAAAACACTTAAAACAAATTAGTTTTGCATACTTGTTTACGGCTTATGAAAATGAGCCGTTTTTTTTATTGAAAAGCATTCCATGCCAACAATTCCGCCGAAATTGTTACAATAAAAAATAAAAATTTACTTTATGAAACATTTTGACTTTTTCGGCATGGTTTATGCTACATTAAAGGTGTTAAAGGATAAGACACATAGTTAAGGAGATTTATATAATGTCTGAATACTTGAGCAAAGAAGAGATTAAGCAATGGAGAAGCTCACTGGAAAAGATTACATTGGAAGAATTCGCTGCAAGATTGGGTAAAAAAATCGAAGAAGCGAAACCTACAAATGACTTGATTGACATCGTTTTGCAAGGTAAACCGGTTATGTCAAACGAAGGAACGAGTTGGACGCAAACCAGAGGTGAACGCATCACAAGTATTGCTCAACGTGCTTTTGACAGAGAACAGGAAATCGCACCATCTCCGTTTTCTATCGCAAAATTGAAATTGGATGACGGCGTAGAACCTATAAACAAAACTCACAAAGACACTCATAAAACTACAAAAGCAACTAAAGCTGCCAAAGCTGAAGTTAAGGTAGAAAAAGTTGTTAAGCCTGCCAAAAAAGTTGAAAAACCTGCAGTAAAATCTGCAAAAAAGACAGAAACGAAAGTTTCAGCAAAAGCTAAAGCAGTTAAAGCCGCTAAGAAAGAAATCGAAACAGATACTCTCAGAGAAGAAGTAAGAGTTGTATTTAAAAAGGCTTTGACAGACAGAGAACAAAAAGTTTTCGATCACTTTGCAAAAAACAAAAACCAAATCGTTTACGCAAAAGATTTGGCAGAAATTTTGGATTTGCCGAGAGATTATGTTTACAAGTATATTAAAAACCTCCGTGCGAAGATAAATGGCGACCAGTTGGTAAACGCCGACAAGGGCGGATTTATTCTTCACGCATAGAAATTAATAACAATTTACTTTTTCATGGGATTCCTCCGAGTCCCCTTTTTTTTGCAAAAATTTAGGGTGAGTTTTTATTCTAAACCCACCCTGTTTATAATTATTTTCTACTAAGCCAAAATTCCCGAATCTAAAAGTTTTTGAACTTCATCATTCATAATTTTGTGGATTTCACCTACAGGTTTTGTACCATCAATGCTTATAAAATTGTATTCTGACTTCATTTCGTTGTATTGCTCAAGACATTTATTTTGATAAATTTCAAAACTCTTGTAAAAGTCTGTAGAAAAGCCGACATCACGCCCGCTCTCGTAGTAGTTCAGCCCCGTTGTTCCGATAATACGTTTCAACAACACATCAACAGGCATATCAAGATAGAATACTAAATCCGGTTCAGGAGCATATTCATAAAGATTTTTTACCCACTCGATGTTCTGACCTCTAACGACGTCACGAGCAAGGGCTGTATAAAAATATCTGTCTAAAAGTACAATAAAACCCGATTTTAGAGCGGGAATAATTTGGTTTTCAAGTCTGTCTGCAAAATCTGCAGCATACAAAAGACTGTAAGTTGTTGCGTTCAACAAATTTCTTTCTTTTGCATCATCAATTACATCTGCAATAAGTCGAGAGGTTTTCCATTCGGAAACCATAACCCCGTAAGATTTATCTTGAATAGCTTTTTTCAAAAGATTCAGTTGAGTAGATTTACCTGAACCGTCCGTTCCTTCAATAACAATCAGCAAGCCTTCGTAACCATTTTTCGATTTTATAACCATATTTACACCTCAATCTCTTTCTCACGAAGGACATTTCTCAAAAGTTCACGAATTTTGACCTGCTTAGAATGTATCGAATCCTTTGCATCAAGCTGAACAAGCCCGTATTCGTCCACCATTTTTTTGTATTCGGCAATTACTCTGCCTTGAAAAATCATATAGCTTTCGTAAGGATCATTACTCAATTTCAAATCCATGCCGGCTTCATAAAATTTTGGAGTTCTGTTAAAGCAAATTCTCTCTAATGAGGTTTTCGGGTCAATATCAAAATATATTGCCAAATCCGGCTTGTAGGCAAAATCATAAACTTTTCTAACCCAATTCGGATCAACCCCACGAGCAACATCACGAGCAAATGCGGTGTAAGCATATCTGTCGGCAAGAACGATAAATCCAGCCTTCAGTGCAGGTGCAATAACTTGTTTTGCACGATCTGCAAAATCCACGGCATGTAACAAAGAAAAGGTTCTCGGAGAAAGCATATTTTTCTTTTTTGCAAGCTTTGTTGTTTGAGAAATCAAAGCAGACGAATTCCACTCGGTAAAAATCACGTCTTGTCCGATTGCTTTCAACCAATCTCTAAGAAGTGCAAGCTGAGTAGATTTGCCGGAACCGTCAAT
>ONYB01000179.1 GCA_900321895.1 uncultured Brachyspira sp. | reverse complement strand
TCCTTTTCAAAAGGGTGTGCTTTTTTTTATTTTTGTTACATTTATTATTAATTTGTTGTTTTTCTTGCTATTTTTTTTTTCTTGTGTATTATTTCTAACATACTCTAAAAATTTTTGGAGTTGAAAAGGAAAATATGAAATTATTAATAGATAAAGAATTAAATTCTACGGATAAAATTCTGAAACCGGATTTTCATTCACGAACCGGACGTGAGCTGTTGGTGTTTTATTTGCAGACGAAGTTCCGCCAAATAATCTCTTATGACCGAAAGTGTGCGGATCCGGTGTTCCGAGAGATTAACCCCAATTTTATCAACAGGTTTTCAAAGCGTTTGATAAATACCCCAAATAAGCGACTTTTGGTCGGAATTACGGGTGAATCGGCGTCGGGCAAATCCACGATTTGTTCAGAGATAAAACGAGTGATTGAAGAACTCTCTATGCCTGTTTCCGTGTTGAGTACGGATAATTATTTTAACGACATTTCTGCCCTGATTAACAAGTATGGCTCTTTTGATAATTTGCGTGACAACGGTTATGATGTTGATGCTCCGACGAGTTTCCAACTTGATGTTTTGAAAGAAGATTTAATCGATTTGTCTGACGGTTTGAATATTAAAGCTCCGATGTATTTGCCGAACGGAACCGGTGTTTCGATGCCGCATGCAAAGGAAGTTGATTCACAAAAAATAATCGTTGTCGAAGGTATTGCGACTATGTATGAGTCTGTGAAAGATATTTTTGACATAAAGATTTATGTGGAAACCGAAAACGAAATCAGAAAGAAAAGGTTTATGGAAAGGGCTTGTGATGAACGTAACCAAGACCCTGAAAATGCTCGCAAACACTGGGAATATGTTGCCAGTGCGGGTGAAAAATACGTTAAACCTTTCCGCGGAGAGGCTGATTTGGTTTTGAACGGAAACATAGATTTACATTATTTTGCAGAAATTTTGGAATACATTTATACGATTACAAATAACTTTCAATGATAAATTTGCAAATTCTCTTCATATAACTTCACAAAAGTGGCTTTTTTGTAAGTTTTTCAAAAATATGCTAAAATATTTTATTATATGGTAGTCTGTTTTTATGAAATTCAGCAATTAAATACATTAAAAGGTTGATAACGAAAATAGAATATTTATATATAATTCTAATGTATTAGTAAAGAAAAGAGAGTGGAACTGAATATCGTTATGAAAAGTGAAGGCTTTGTACTGGTAAAGAAAAAAATCGGCGTGGCATTAGCGACATTGGCGTTGCTTGCTATTGCGATTTGTTCGACGGGTTGTGGTGAAAAAACTGATGAATTGAGCGATTTGCCACAAACTCCTGATGCACAGCAAGAAAATGCAGGGGTTAACGCCGCACCGGATGGTGCACCTGAAAATCCTGATAACATGGTAGTTGTGGGTGATGATGATATGGCATCTTCCGACAAAATGGTTGAGGTGGCGTTTGCTAGTGCAGGGCGTGCTAACCCGTTCCAACCGTCAGGAGAAAGCAGTGGTGTTTCTCAAAAAGAATTGTTCAGATATGATTTGATTGAACCCCCTACTTCGCCTGAACCTGATACACAGGCAAGTAAGATTGTTACGACAAAGATTTCGGGGATTATGTATGATAACTACAATCCTTCGGCAATTTTGAATATCGAGAATAACGATTATCTTGTTCGCTCGGGCGACGTGATTAACGGTTATAAAATTTTGGCAATAAGTCCGTCTACAGTAACGGTTCAACTCGGCAGAAATGTATATAAAGCCGGTGTTGGACAGATTGTTACGGATGGCGATTTGAACTTTAATACGATATCAAATTTGTCACATAAATTTGGTGGAAATACAAGCGGTAATAAAAGAAGATAAGCAGGAGCAATGATGAAAAATACAGTAAAAAAACTTTCTACGACCATGATGTTGTTAGTGTTTGCATTGTCAAATTCACTGACAGCCTCAACTGCGGTAGGTAATTTTGATGATTTGTTGGCATTTACGCCGAATGGCGGTTATACGGCAGACAGACCTATTTTGAGAGGTCTTGCACCTTCTACGACAAGTTTGAAGGGAGAAGTCGCAATTACCCAAAGGAACATTCCGGTAAATTTGAGCTTGCGTGATTCTGACGTCAAGCAGGTTTTGAGAATGTTTGCAGATAAAGCAGGTTTGAACATCATTTTCAAAGGAGATGTTTCAGGCAAAGTTACAATGGATTTGGTAAATATTCCATTAAATTCGGCTTTTAATATGGTTTTGGAAACATCTGATCTTGCCTATACGTTGGCAGACAGAACTTTGATTATTACAAAGAACGACGATGCTTCGGGTATCGGTCAGCAAACTTTGACGACATTGCCTGTTAAGTATGTTGACGCCTCTTCTGTTGCTGGCTTTATGACAAAAAATATTTATGCAAAGAAAAGACCGGGGTTGTCTGGGACTATTACCGTAAATCCTGCAACTAACGAACTTTTGATTTTTGGCTCAAAAAATGATGTAGCTCTTGCTCAAAAAATCATTAACCAGTTCGATAGAAAACCGCTTTCCGCTTCTTTCAAAGTAAACCACACGACACCGTCGGAAATGGCTACAATGCTTTGCTCACAGCTTATCCCGAGCCTCGGTGATTACGAAACATCATCAGGTGGTGCGTCATCTTCTTCAGGGGATAGCGATATCACTTTGGGTGAAGGTAGTTTGGCATGCTCAGTTAAACCGAAAGATAATTCCGAAGACGGTAGTGAATCTTTCAAAATCGGCGGTATGTCAATCGCTT
>ONYB01000073.1 GCA_900321895.1 uncultured Brachyspira sp. | reverse complement strand
TCAAAATCTGTTCAGCAAGAACCTAAATATAAGGAAATGCAACGAGAAACAGAGGTTCGCAAAACTCGAGAAATTGCAGAACAAGTCGCAGATTTCCACGCTCAATATGAAAAACTTACGGGACAAAAACTTGATGTTTCCTCAAAAGCGAGTGACACTGAAATTAAAATGGCGTACGTCAAGGAATTTTTGAATGCCTCACCTCAAGAGCAGTTCAAAATGATTAGCAAAATTCCTGCAAGTTGGCAAACTATTGTATTTTCAAAAATGGCTCAATATTGTCCGCAAATGCTCACAGGGCTTGTAAAACAAGGTTACGGTAAATCAATTTTAAAGACTCCGGGACTTTCTCTTGATGTTATTTCTGCGGTGATTAATGTAATGTTAGTTCAACAGAATTCTGATAAAAAATCCGCAATAAAATATGTAAAAGCTCACAAATCCATGTTTAGTGATGCAACTTTAGAAAAAGTTGAAGAACTCACTGCACAAGACAAACCTAAAAAGGCTCAACACTCAACGATGCCTGCTTTCGGTACGGTAAAAGGTGCACTTCGTCCGGTGAAGAGTGCGATTTATCCTGACACGGATCAGCTTGACGTTTATAATGCTTAATTACAAGACCGGCATGGTGATTTGAAATTCAGTCTTTTTACTTGTTGATTGGACAAGTTTTAAGTCTGCACTTTGAGCGGAAAGATTGTTTTTGCAAATGTACAAACCCAAACCGCTACCCGTCTTTTTAGTGGTAAAGCCTTCCGAAAAAATTTCTTTTTGAGCGGATTGTGAAATAGGTTTGCCGTTATTCGACACGGAAATTGTGGCAATTTTATCTTTGACACTAGCTGTCAAAATTATTTCGCCTTTAATATCAATCGCCTCAATGGCATTTTTGATTAAGTTAATAAGGCAAGCCAAAAATTTGTTTTTATCGACTTTTACAAGTCCGTCGGATTTTACGAGAGTGTTGATTTTAATCTCTTTCTCGTGGATATAAACGCAACCCAAAGAGGCACTTTCAAGTAAAAGAGCACTGATTTCGCAATTCTGCGGGGAATAATTGTTGACGGATTTTAAATCAATCAGAGAATTGCTAATCATTTTGACTGAAGTTTGAATACATTCGATTGCTCGAGAAATCGAGTCGTTTTCAATCCCGTCTTTTATCAAATGTTTTTTGATAATTTCGCAATACACATCGCAAATTGATACCTGATTACGAATTTCGTGAGCAATACATCTTGTTTGTTCTTGGAGTAATTCCGCCGATAGTGTCATTTTTGCCTTTCTTAGGGTTTTTTATAAATAAAAGGTTCAGCCCTAAAATCCCTAAAGCTGAACCTTTGTAATCGTTTGATAATAATTAAGCTGAAATTTTTGCACGAACTTTGTTAGCAAAACCGTTGTTCAATGCGTAAAGAACAGCTTGAGTTCTGTCGTTTACCTGCAACTTTTGGAAAATATTGTTTACGTGTGTCTTGACAGTAGTTTCGGATATAAATAATTTTTTTGCAATACACTTGTAGTTATTACCCTGTGTGAGTAAATCCAAGACATCTTCTTCTCTTGAAGTCAGATATGTCAAGAGATTTTCTTCGTTTGAAGATTTAACTTCATCTTTGAAGGATTGTTGGAAATATTCAAAAAATCTTGAAGAAAGAGCTGACGGCAAGTAGATTTTACCGTTCAAAACTTCGTCGATTGCATAAATCAACTGAGCAGAAGCCATAGTTTTTAACACATATCCCTTAGCACCTATTTTCATAGCTCTGAATATCAAATCTGCATCATCATATCCGCTCAATGCAATAATTTTTGTACCGAGTTCAAGCTTGCCTATTTCTTGAATAGCTTGCAAACCGTCTTTTTCCGGCATATTGATATCCATCAAAACCAAGTCCGGACGATATTTTTTAATCAAGTTGATTGCGATATTGGCACTGGTTGTAGTTCCAACAACGTCATAACTCGTTTCGAGCGTAATAAGCTCTTTTACCCCTCTCAAATGGTCTGCATTGTCGTCTACCAACAAAATTCTGGCTTTTCTCTTAAACTCTCTCATCTTATTCCCCTCATTAGTTTACTAAGTTATCGTTTTCTACACTTTATATACTACTATTTTTGGAGGGTATTCTTCATCCATGCGTTGATTGATATCAGGGGGTGTAAAGCATGATTTATTGATGTAATACTTTAGATTGAGAAACCCCCTCAACCATGCTCTACACCATGATTTGAGGCATGATTGATATTTTGGATTGAAAATTTTTACTTAGTACGATTAGTGTAGACTTTATGGTGGAAATCTTCTATAATATGAGTATGGAAATTTCTATTATTTTATTTGTAATCGGTTTTATTTTGGGTGGAATTGCCGTTTATATTCCGCAAATGCTTACCAAAAAGCAACTTACTGAGCAGATGAATTTGCATTTTGAAAACACTGCAAACAGAGTTTTTAGAGAAAGTGCGAGCAGTTTGACGGAATTGAACCGAGAAAACCTTGAGGATTTTTACAAAAAGTTTAAAGAAAAGATTGAAGACCTTCAAAAAGCCGAAAGTGAACATTTCACGGGCTTTGACAGAAATATAAAGAACTTTTTGGAGGCCGGAAATAGAATTTCGCAAGATGCGGCAGCTCTTGTTACTGTTATGAAGTCCGACAACCGCACACAGGGACATTGGGGCGAAATCGTTCTTGAAAAAGTTTTGGAAAGTTCGGGCTTGCGAAAAGGTGAAGAGTATACTGTGCAAGAAGGAACATCAGAGGGCAGACCCGACGCAACCGTGTATTTGCCCGATAGCAGGTGTGTTTTTATTGACGCAAAGACTTCTTTTGC
>ONYB01000178.1 GCA_900321895.1 uncultured Brachyspira sp. | reverse complement strand
TTTGACGAACCGCCTCTTTTAGTTTTGCAAGCTCCAATCTTGATACAACACAATAAATAATTGTCTTGTCTTGACCTGAATATCCGCCTGTTGCAGAAATGTATGTGACACCGATTTCCAAATCACCAACGAGTTCTTGACCGATTTCTTGAGCTTTGTCACTTATTATTCGGACAGATTTTGAAGTGTTGACGCCTTCAAGTACGACATCAATAACTTTGTAGGCGATGAAATATGTCAAAATTGAATACATTGCCTGCTCCCAACCGAAAACCAACCCTGCTGCGGCATAAATAAATACATTAAATCCCATAATTATTTCGCCGACCGAAAGTCCGAATTTCTTTGATAGCACTAACGACATAATCTCTGTGCCGTCAAGCGAACTTTCGTTTTTGAGAACAATTCCGACCCCCGTACCGAGAATAATACCACCAAATACCGTTGCCAAAAGGTGATCGTGTGTGATTGTGAGGGAGTTGAAAAGGTTTGTCGCACAACCAAGCATTGCGATTGCGTAAAAGGTTTGGAGTACAAAGTATTTACCCATTTTTGTGAAGGCAAGGCACATAAACGGAATGTTCAAGATGAAAATCAACATACCTAAGTTATACTTTGTCAAATAGCTCAAAATCATTGAAACACCGACAACTCCGCCGTCAATCATGTGGTTAGGTACTAAAAAACATTCGATTGCAAAACCTGCGATGCCCGCACCAAGTGTTAAAAAGAACACTTTCTTTAACAAATTAACAAAAAAAGCTCTGCCGAAAATCTTGGTGTGTGCCATCTTTAACCTCGTTTATTTTTCTTTGTTGTGGGTATTTTTACGTATTGTAATTAAATTATTAATCTTAAAAATAGTCTTTTTCTCTTCTGTAGTTTTGTCTTTGTAACCCAAAATCGTTTCTAAATCATTTTTAAGAGTAATCAAATCTTCATATCTTTTCAAAGTTCCGCCGAGTGCAATCGAAACATCCCCTGTTTCTTCCGAAACAACCAAACAGGCTGCATCACTGGTTTCTGACATCCCAATAGCGGCTCTGTGACGAGTTCCGTATTTCCAGCTCAATTTCGGATCTTCCGTGAGTGGGAGTAAAACACCCGCAGAAATGATTTTTGAACCGTTAATTACGACAGCTCCGTCGTGAAGTGGAGTGTTCGGGTGAAAAATCGTCAACAAAAGTTCTGTCGAAAGGTCTGCATTGAGCCTTGTTCCGACATCATAGTAGGTATTGCTTAAATCGTTTTGGAATACGATTAATGCTCCCGTGTGCGATTTTGAGAGAAATTTCACTGATTCAATCAATTCTTTTATAACATCGATTTCTTCGTTGTGTTCGATTTTTGAACTTGGCGAAAATGCCTTGCTGATAAAATCTACCTGTCCCAAAAATCCCAAAAATCTTCTGAGTTCAGGTTGGAAAATTACGATTAAACTCAAGGAAATCAAGGTTACGATTGATT
The DNA here is from genome assembly GCA_900321895.1 of uncultured Brachyspira sp. GTDB lineage: Bacteria > Cyanobacteriota > Vampirovibrionia > Gastranaerophilales > Gastranaerophilaceae > Scatousia. The sequence continues at coordinate 1,559 of ONYB01000178.1, read as the reverse complement.
TTAGGAACATTCCTATGATTTTCAAATCAAGTCTTGTCAAAATTTCTGAAAAAACCCACAAGAAAATCAGGAAAAATATCCCTTTTACAAATTTTTCGGATTGAGTATCTTTGATGAATTTTTTGTAAAAAACAAACAAAATCCCGACAATAACGAGTATTTCAAGGACATTTGTCCAACTAAAAGACAAATCCATTGATGCTAATTGGAATTGTAAATATGCCAAAATATCGTTAAACATTACGCTCTCAATCTATCGGGTACGATGTCTTTGGAGATTAAATCCTCCAATGTCTCTCTATTTACTATAATATCAGATTGTGAATTATTTACAAGTACCATTGCGGGTTTTTGTACACGATTATAATTTGAGGCCATGGAATAATTATACGCACCGGTGTTAAACACGCATAAAATGTCGCCTTCTTCAATTTCAGGAAGTTTAATATCTTTTATTAAAATGTCCCCGCTTTCACAAAATCTGCCTGCGATTGTAACGTTTTGTGACAATTCAAAATCAGGTTTGTTCGCAATTTGTGCAATATATTCTGCTTCATACATTGCCGGACGGATGTTGTCAGCCATACCGCCGTCAACTGCGACGTATTTTTTACCATGCGGGACTTGTTTTGAGCTTCCTAGAGTGTACAAGGTTACACCGGCAGTAGAAATTACGCTCCTTCCCGGTTCTAAAAACACTGTCGGAGGTTCAATTTTGTATTTTTGAATATTTTCATTCAAACTGTTGATGATTACGTCGGCTATTTCATAAGTTGAAGGGGGAACATCTTTTTCTGTATATTTGACGCCCAATCCGCCGCCGATATTGATTTCATCGAGTTTTAGGTTGAATTTTTCATCAAGTCTTGAAAGTTCTTTTATCAGAATTTCGATTTCGTCGTGATAAACCTTCGTTTCAAAAATCTGCGAGCCGATGTGTGCGTGCAATCCGTGCAATTTCAGATTTGAATAGGTGTTTAAAATCAAATCAACAGCCTCATCAATTTGAGTTAAATCAAACCCGAATTTTGAATCCAAATGCCCTGTTTGAATATATTCGTGCGTGTGGCATTCAATCCCCGGAGTAATTCTGAGCAAAATGTTTGCTACCAGATTTTTGCTTTTTGCAAGTTCGTTCAAAAGTGAAAGTTCCAAAAAGTTGTCAACCGAAATTCTGCCGACACCCAAGTCAAGAACGAGGTTGAGTTCATCTATGGATTTGTTGTTCCCGTTAAAAAGTACGTTTGACATATCAATCCCAGCTTTGTAAAGGGTGTAGATTTCCCCGCCCGAAACTACGTCAAACCCGAAACCTTCAGACGAGATAAGAACCGATGTTCCCATTGTGCAGAGAGCTTTTGAGGCATACATCATACGAACTTTTTTATATTTAGAAAATGCTTTTTTATAATCTCGACAAACCGCACGGATTGTTTCTTCATCTAAAACATACAGTGGCGTGCCGTATTTTTCGGCAAGTTCCGTCAAATCACATCCGCCAATCGAAAGATTTCCGTTGTCGTTTGTTTTTAGGGTAATCGGTTTTAAAAGCTGGTTAG
>ONYB01000177.1 GCA_900321895.1 uncultured Brachyspira sp. | reverse complement strand
TGACAAAGATACAAAAGACGTACTCATCAAGGATTGCTTTATTTTGAATTCACTCGGGCGTGAAAGAATTCCTGTTGAGATTAATTTTGCAGCGATTTCAAACGAAAATGAAGAAAAATTTGTCGGTGTAATTCGTGACGTAAGCAAACACAAAGAAACAGAACGACTTCGTGATGATTTTATCGCAACTCTTACTCACGACTTGAGAACTCCGCTTTTGGCTGCAATTCAGACGCTGAAATTCTTCCTTGACGGCTCGTTGGGCAAGGTTGATGAAAAGCAGGCTGTTTTGCTTTCTACAATGTTAAAGAGCAACGAGGATTTACTGGGACTTGTTAATGCTTTGTTAGAAGTTTACAGATTTGAGAGCGGAAAGTTGGAACTTTGCAAAACCGTATTCCCGATTAAGGATTTGGTAACGCAGTGCTACGACGAATTAAAACCGCTTGCCCTCAAAAAGAATATCAACTTCACCCTTAAAACAGAAGGAATTGACGACAAAACCGAAATTACTGCGGACAAGTCGGAATTGAAGCGAGTAATGATTAATCTTTGCGGAAATGCAGTAAATTACACAAACAAAGACGGCGAAATCGAAATATTAGCTAAAATTCAGTCAGGCGATTTGATTTTCTCCGTAACCGACAACGGCAACGGCATTCCAAAAGAAGATATCCCTAACATGTTTAATCGTTTTTCTCAGGGAACAAGCAGAAAACGTTCGACAGGAACGGGGCTCGGGCTCTATTTGTCAAGACAAATTATTGAGGCTCACGGCGGAAAAATTTGGCTAGACAGCAAGTTAAACAAAGGAAGTGAATTTACATTTTTACTAACAAATGTTGAAAAACAAGAAAGACAGGTAGTCAATGGTTAAGGTACTTATCATCGAAGATCAGGATATGGCAAGAGTAGCCCTTTCCGTAATCCTCAGTAAGAACCCTGATATTCAGATTTTAGATATGGCAACGGACGGTCAGGAGGGCGTAGACAAGGCACTTGGGCTAAAACCCGATTTAGTCATAATGGATATCGGATTGCCGACTATTGACGGGATTGAGGCAACACGCCTGATTAAGGAAAGCAACCCGAAAATCAGAGTTTTGATGTACACCTCAAGAGAAACCGAGGATGATATTTTTGATGCATTTCAAGCGGGTGCAGACGGTTATATAACTAAAGGTGCAACAGTTGAGCAAACGATTTCTGCTGTTGTTGCGGTAAGCGAAGGGACGGGCTGGCTCGACCCTGCCATTGCAAAGGTCGTTTTGACAAACATCAAAAGAACGAACCCGACAGAAGGCAGACGTGGCGAAATTAACTACAAACTCGGCAAAAACCTTTACGGCTTGACAGAGCGTGAAATGGATGTTTTGGCTCTAATCGTCGACGGGCTTACAAACCCGCAAATCGCAGACAAACTCTGTATTACGATTTCCACGACAAAAACTCACGTTCACAGCATTCTGCAAAAACTTTACGTTAAAACTCGTGCCAAAGCTACTGCTATGGCTATGAAAGAAGGTCTTGTTTAAGTATGAAAAAATGCTCCGTAGTCTTGGCGATGATTTTGTTGTGTGGTGCCGCAAATGCCGTTGATATGCCTGATTGGAGTAATGTTTCAGTGTCAAATCCTTTCAAAAAGGATTACAGAACAAAAAATGCGGAATACTTATACAATGTTCACAAACAGGACGAAAGAGACCGCTATCAAAAGCAAAAACTTGAGAGAAAACCGTCGGGTTATATGACGGTTGAGGAATACGAACTTTTGTCTGTACCAAAGGACAAAACGCTGGTGGAAACAGAAATTCCGCAAATGACCAAACCATCGGACATGAAATATGTTCCACAACCGATTTACAAGATTTCCAGATACAACAACCCGCCCGGAAGTCCGGAACTTTCAATTTCTAAAAAAATATATACGCAAAGGATGATAAACGAGCAGGGGATAACCTCGCCTGATTACACGATGATGGTTTATCCTGCAATTTACTACTATCCAGAAAGTGCAGGTGTAGCGTGCGATTTGTTTGTAATTCCGTTAGATAAAACGGGAACTCCGCTGGACAAAATAAAAAAAGCTAATGTAATGCACCGAAATCCTAATCCGATTTTATCTACCGACAAATCGGTTAAAGAAAAATATATTTTTAGAACTCTCACACCCGTGGATTTTTCTTTTGACGGAACGAAACTTCTTGTCAAAGAAAAAGTCGGGAGTTCTCGTGACGGGATTTGGCAAACAACCCCTATTGTTTACGATTTTGAAACAAAAACCTCTTACGACTTGTCAGAGGTGCGTGATGCGATTTCATATTACTGGAAAGAGCGTAAGGGCTTGGATTTGGAAGAAAAGCGTTGGGATATTTACCCGTTGGGGTTTCAACTCTTGAGCCCGTATAGGGTTGCCGTGGCGGCTTATGCCTACACAGGTAACGCTCCCGTATTTTTGGGAACTTGGAGTATAGACAGCAAAGGAAGCGGTGCAAGATTGATTTCGCTTACCAACAAAGATGTAAAAATAGCCATGAACGGGGTTAAACTGGTCAAAGACGGAGCTGTTGCACCTGATATTTTGAATATTGAGGAAAAACAGGTCAAGCGAATGGAAAAGGCGGACGCAAAAGAAGCAAAAGCCAAAGACAAGGCAGAATTAAAGAAAATGCGTGATGAGCACAACGCAAACATGAAGGAATTACGTACAGAATTTAACAAAGACAAAAAAGAATTCAATTATCAGGACAAAATCAAAGGCACGACCTCTCAAAACGACAGCGTCGAGCAATATCAAGGTCAAAAGGTTATCCGTGACCTGCAAGAGGAGAACAAAGAGTTACAAAAAGAAATCAACAGGCTGAATAGGGCTGAAAAGCAGTTGGAAAAGGTGAATAAGTAGGATAGACCCCTCACCTGAAAATCTAATTTTCAACTACGTTTCAAATTTATTTTCATCATCTAGACGGGCGAGGTAAAGCCTGAGTAACGTTTACCAGATAAAAATTTTAATAGCGAAATTCGGGGTGGTATTTACCTCTACCAACGGGAGAGGAGAAATTTCAAACTGAAACGCTGTTGAAGGTTAGAAATTTCGGTGAGGGGTCTATCTTCTTCTTATGCAGTAACTGCGAAATTAAGCAATTCTTTTCTGCAATCTTCTTTGCTTGTAAATTGAGGCAAAATAGTAGCAAAAGCGGGATTGTCCTGAATTTTTTGCCAACCATGTTCTACAGCATCATTAAATCCGTTAAGATTATGTGAAATTAACAAATCACCGTATTGAATTCCGTCTGTATAATCTACAGTTGATGTTGCTCCACTTTCGTAGCTTATATCATAAGCCCCTAAAGCTTGCATAAAGCTCAAGGTTTCTTGGCTAAATCCTGATACATCTTGATTATAAAAATCATCGTCAAAACAATCATTTGTGAAATATGTAATCGCTTCATCATATATGTGTGTTGAGTGGACAATTTCATGAACAAGTGTACTTGCTATATAATTTTTACAATAATTGCTGTATGCTTCATCATCAACCAAAAACATTACAGGATTTGTAACCAAATCTGTTACTTCGATATCTCCATTAGCCAAAGCTGTTTTAATTTCATCTAAAGAAGAATATGGTCTTTCCGGCATAAAGTATTTTGCATTTAACAACAATGAACGATTAATATTCAAATGTAAAGTGTCATAACCCGTATTTGCAAAGCTATAACTGCCTAAAGTATTCTCATCGTCAGGATCTGAATAGTCACCAAAGCCTACTCCGAAATCCATATTTTCTATAGCCTGTCTGATTCTTAGCAAAAATGACTGCTTTAATTCAGAATAGCCACGATTCAAGACTTCCGTAATTTTGCTGTCGTAATTTGTAATATAATTATCCAGCCAGTTACATAACAAGTCAATAGAATCAGATATTAATTGTTTTTCTGATGAATTGTTTGCTACAATACAATTTTTAATAGCGGTAGTATCGGTTTTTGCATTTATGTTACGGCTGCCTGAATATTTTACAAATCCGATTGTTTTTGCATTACTTTGAACTGTTTCTGCAAGTTTTACATCGCTTAAGGTTGAAAATGTTTTTTTAGAATTTGCATTGATTATCGAAGTAATTTGATCTTGTTCTGTTTGAATTTTATTAATTTCATCAGCTACAGCACCTGAAATTACATCTTTTTTTTCAACTTTTGATAAACCGTTACCCAAGCCAAAACGATTTGTTAACGATAAAAATGCATCAGTATCAACAGTTGAAACCTTTATATCTGAATCCGGTCTTTCTGTCGGTTTAATGATTACTGTATTTAATTTTCCGATTTCTGTTGTCATTATAGCGTTTTATCCTTTATTAACCAAATGTTTTAAATGATCTTTCTACGTTTTTGTTTATTACGTTCTTAATGCTTTCTTCTTCATTAAGGAGGGCATCGTACTCGGTATCGATTTTCTTTTGATCCATTTCGTAGCGTTTGTCTTTTGTTTGGATTTTTTTCATATCCTTTTCATATTCAGCCTCTGCGATTGAGAGTGCTTGTTCGTCTTGGGCTTCCGAAATAGTTGTGCAAGAATTGATTGATACAAGCTCATAATCGGTTCCGTTGATGGTAAGTTTCTCTGTCGAGTTGCTTGTTGACGGGGAAATTAATTGGTATTTACCGCTTCTCAAGCCCATTTCAAGTTCGGTAGAGCTCAAACCTTCATATTCTTTATCAGGAACTAATTGTAATTCTTTTTCAGGAACATCAACATATACAGGCTTTTGTTCATAGCCGATAGGGTTTTGCGTTGTATCAGGAACTTCTTTTTCGTCCTTTTCAACGAGGGTTGATTCTTGAATTTCTTTCAAGTTCAAAACAGGGATACCGTTTGCTACTGCTGTTGCCTGATTTTCTGCTTGATCTTCATAAGCGGCATCACCTTTAACCAAAATGTCAGAAGTTTTGCCAAGTGAAGTTGCATATTCAGAACCTGTTTCAAAAGTTGGAGCGTCTGAACTTGCCCAGTAAAGAACGTTGTTATTGTTTCTTGTATCAAGTGCAATCATATTGGTTACGTCAGATTCAATACATGGGCCTATGTTTGCTAAATCAGAACCGTTTATAGGGCTACCGTCTGCTGTTGTTATTGCACCCATAGAAATACAATTTTTTATTGTTGTTTCGTGGCTGTCATCACCGATAAATCCGTTTATTGAATTTGAGTAATCTGTATTATTTGAAAGTACGATATTTACATCTGCGTAAGTATTTGTAATTGTGCTTTCACCTTTTGCGGTATTGATGTTAGCTCCGATTGCACCACCGATAAAACCGAAACTCTTGTCTGCATTCGGAACATTGATTGTACCGCTTACAGAAGAACCGCTGATATTACCGTTGTTAAGACCAACCAAACCGCCGATAGAAGCTCTTTCCGGTTTGTAACCTGTTGCATAATTAACGTTTGGTTGAAGTCCGCAAGTTATATCAATATCTTTAGCGTTACAGTTTTCGATGCTTGCACCGTCTGCCAAATAATTTGTCATTCCGCCTAAAGCATCTGTTTCTGCTGAAATTACGGCACCTTCAATGTTGATATTTTTTGCAACACCGTACAACGAATTGAAAAATCCGGAATCACCGTTTAAGCCTTTGAATGTTGTTCCGTTACCGTCAAATACACCTTGGAATTGAGAAATTCCGTGCCAATCATATTTGCTCAAGTCGATTGATTCACCTTCAGGCAGGTCAAACAAGTAGTTTTGTTGGCAAGCTGCAGGATTATTTGCAAAAGCTTCCATAATAGCGTCAAAGCCTGCTTGTGATTTGATTAATACTGCATTTAATTGAGTATCTGTACCACCGATTTTTGTAGTGTAAGAAACTGTTTCCAAATCATCTTCGCCAAGTCCTGAATTTGCAACGATTGCTTCCATTTCAGACAAAGATTCTGCGTTACGTGCAGGAATAGCTGCATCCGGTGCTTCCAAAGCTTTAACTTTTTTAGTCGGATAAATAGGTTTAGTCAAATCATCTTCATAGTGATCAACAACTTTTTTTGTTTTGCCGGTGTTAACTTTTTCCCATTTGTAACCCAAAACTTTGCTTCCATCGTAAACCATAAGGTTTTGAGCTTTAAGGTTTTCCAAGGTAATCAATTCTGATTTAGATGTTGAACCTGTTGTAGAGAAGATATTTGAATTTACATAATAATTTGTTTTTGCAAGAGCTGCAGTGTATCTTTCTTGAATAGCTTCTGTGTCCATGGAAAGTCTGACTTTTGCATCAGAAACAGACTGACCCTGATGTGACAGGTTATTCAACTGTGCCGTGATATACAATAATCTTGCTTGTGCTGCTGACATTCCCATAATTAATTTCCTTATAGTTTTCCTTTGATAGAAATATCGGCACAATTAGCTGAAAACTTTAATATTTTAAGGGGTTTTGTAACATTTTTGTTACATTAGTTAATCAAGTTCTACATCTTTAATATATCTCGGTCTTGCTTTTACTTCTCGGTAAACCTGTCCTATATATTCACCGATAATACCGAGGCAAAATAATTGAGTGCCGCCAAATACACAAAGGAGAATTATTGTTGTTGCCATACCGTTTGGAGAATCATTATACATTAATTTTTCAAAAACGACTTCTAAACCCGCACAAAACCCGAACAATGCCATCAAAAACCCTAAAACTGCAATAAACCTGAGAGGGACTATAGAAAATGAAGTTATACCGTTAAGAGCTAATGTCATAAGGCTCATAAAATTAAACTTTGATTCACCCGCCATGCGTGGTTTTACGTCAAATTTAACATAAGCAGTTTTTAAGCCCACTTCATTGAAAAAGCCTCTCAAAAACAGTGCTTTTTCGTGGTATAAATCCATTACATCTAAAGCTCGTCTGCTTACCAATCGGTAATCAGAGTGGTTCATCGGGATATTTGCCCCGAGAAGTCCCATCGTTTTATAAAATGCTACAGCCGTTGTTCTCTTAAAAAAGTTGTCTGTTTTGCGGTCATTTCTGATACCTGCAACAATGTCGTAACCTTCCATATATTTATCTATGAATTTTTCAATAGCCATTTCATCTTGTTGCAAATCCGCATCAATAGAAACAACGCAATCACAACCAAGCCTGTGAACGCCCTCCAAACCCGCAATAAGAGCTTTTTGATTGCCATAATTTCTGATAAATTTCATACCTTTAACACGATTGTCGCCGGCATGGAGTTCTGAAATAATTTGCCAAGTAGAATCTGACGAACCGTCATCAACAAGGTATAAGTAACTGTCGGGGGTAATTTTATTTTTACTTATCAAATCGTCAAAAACCTCAAAAAGACGATTTACAGTAGTCTTTATACAGAGTTCTTCATTAAAGCACGGAATTATCACCGCAAGTTTTGGAGTATTCATCAAACTTTCCCTTCTTAACAAATTGCCGATTTTAACTCTTTTATATTATAATAATTTGAAATGGAGTGCAATATAAAATAATGACAAATAAAAAATTTATATTGAATGCGGACGATTTTGGAATGTCGCAAGACTACAACAGGGCGGTTCTTGTCGGCTATGAAGACGGATTTTTGAGAAGTGCCAGCATTTGTGCAAACGGCCCTTCGTTTGAAAGTGCAATAAATGAGATTTTGCCTGAATGTCAAGAACTCAGCCTCGGTGTACACCTCAATATTATTGAGGGGAAATCGCTTACCCACTGCCCACTTTTGACTGATGAAAAAGGGAACTTCAACAACGGCTATCTTGCAATGATTTTGAAATCCAACAACAGAGAATTTCTTAGTCAGACAGAAAAAGAATTTAGGGCACAAATTGAGCGAGTTCAAGCTGTTGCAAAACCTGACCATATAGATTCGCATGTTCATGTCCATGCAATTCCACCGATTTTTAAGCTCGTTTGCAGACTTGCTAAAGAATATAAAATTCCTTATGTCAGAACACAAAACGAGATTTTATATGCTGTTGATAACAAGAAAAAGACTTGCACTCTTGCCTATGGAGTGAATATTATAAAAAATTTGCTTTTGAAATTCTTCACAATGCAAAACAAAAAACTTTTGTCACAATACGAGCTTAAAACTAACGATTACTTAATCGGAGTTTGCTACACGGCAATGATGAATTCTCAAACTCTCGAGGAAGGTCTGAAGGCAATCGAGGGGGACAATATTATTACGGAATGCTTAATTCACCCGAAAAATTACGCAATAAAAAAAGATGACCACCACGCAGAAGAATTTAAACTCAGTCGTGACAAGCTTTTACAAGATACAATTTACAGGCTCGGGTTTGAAATCAGCAATCATAAAAACTTATGAAAGAAAAACTGACAGCAATTTTCATAATTCTTTTGTTTTTACTGTTTGGCGGATTTATGTATTGTCAAAACAGCAAAAATATTGTTTTGGCCGTAAAAACTCCGACGGAAATCGTTGTCGATCTAAATAACAACAGAATTGCCGATGACAACGAAACTATCTGCATTCCGAATATTTCTTCTTACACCTCAAATTTAACCCTTTACCAAGGCGAAATTCCGACACTAACTTTTGAAAAAGGAATTGCTATCGGATATTTGGCAGATAGTTTTGCAAACAAGCAACTTACAGGAAAACATGTCAAGGTAAAATTCACGGGACAAAACACTCCGCAATGCAGATTTGGAGAAATTTACACCGATAGCGGGAGGTATTCTGATGCACTAAAACAGTCAGGATTTGGAATTTATAAAGGGGAGTTTATTAATAAAACAAATGCACAATCAAATTTTCAAAAAGCCGAAAAGCTGAAGCTTGTAATTTTCAATCACAAAAGTGAAAAATTTCACAAACTAAACTGTAAATACGGAAGAATTGCCCACGATGCGGTCATTTTGGAGGAAAAAGATTTGTTAAAAACAGCCAAACCGTGCAAATTCTGCCATACAAAACCTTTCAAAAAGAAAAAACTCAAAAAGTTTGGAACAAAAGAAATTTCGCCAGTTCCAAATATAATTTCCGACGGAAGTATAAAAATTATACTAACTGATTTTACAAAAAATTTAAAACCTGACAGAAATTGTTTAAATGAAGTTTGCAAAGAACTCGTTTCGTTAATTAATTCAAGTCAAAATTCAATAGATATTGCCCTTTACGGGTGGTCCGATATTCCAAAAGTTAAATCCGCAATAATTTCTGCTCAAAAACGCGGAGTTGACTTGCGTCTTGTTTATGACACAAGCTCTTCAAAACGCGATTATTATCCTGAAACATCAAATCTTGTAAAAATTATTTCAAATAATCGTTCTGATAATCTTAAAAACGATAAAATGCAAACAAATTATCTTATGCATAACAAATTTATAATTTTTGACGACAATATTGTACTGACGGGCTCTATGAATTTTTCTCTGACGGGGCTTTCGGGCTTTAATCAAAATAATGTTGTTGTTTTAAAATCACCTGAAATTGCTAGACTTTATAAAAAGGAATTTGACGAAATGTATTCAGGCAAATATCACAACTTGAAATCTAAAATGCCTGAAAAAAGATATATTCTCTCGGATGGAACTGTAATTAAAGTCTACTTTTCCCCAAAAGATAAAGGAGTTACAAACGGAATTATTCCGCTTGTAAACGGAGCAAAGAAGTATATTTATGTGCCTGCTTTTCTGATTACTCACAAACCTCTTACAACTGCTCTTATCAAAGCAAAACAACGTGGAGTTGAGGTCAAAATCATACTTGATGCAACAAGTGTAAGTTTGAGAAATACCTCGACAAAAGAGTTGAGGGCAGCAAACATTCCCGTAAAAATTGAAAATTACGCAGGTAAAATGCACTCAAAAACGATGATTATTGATGACAGATACATCGTAACGGGTTCTGCAAACTTTTCCAACAGCGGAGAAAACAAAAACGACGAAAATCAATTAATTATTGAAAACCCGAAACTTGCGAAATTTTATAAAGATTTTTTCTTATATTTGTGGGCAAAAATCCCTGATAAATACTTAAAATTTAATCCTCACGCAGAAAGTAAATATTCAATCGGCTCATGCTCTGACGGCGTTGACAACGACTATGACGGCAAAATCGATATGGCAGACGAAGGTTGCAAATAACATTACGGATTTGGAAGGATTTTTGCCTCAACTTCTTTATGCACATTTAAAGAGTTTGTCAAACTGTTTGCAAGTTCTGCTGCTGTATTTGCCGAATAGAATTTCCCGCTTGTAACAAGTGATGTGCATTGAAGTTGTGCGATATCATCAGGATTATCAATGTTAAAGGCAATTACATCTATTACGATATCTTTTCGAACCTTTATTAATTCCATTGCAAATTTGCACGGGCTTTCGTCACAATTTTCTCCGCCATCTGTCAAAAGAATAATGTGTTTTTTCCCCGAAAATCCGATAAAATCATTTTTTACGGCTTGTTTTAGGGAATACGTAATCGGTGTCATGCCTTTCGGTTTAAGTTGCGTTAAATTATAATGAATATTATAACCGTTACCTCGCTGAATAGGTACAATTAAAGAAGATGCCCTGCAAGCATCGAACGGAGTAAATCCCATTTTATGACCATATACTCTTAACCCGACCATAGAATTCGGATTAATTGTAGGAAGAATTTTTTTCATTGTACTTAACATTAAATCAAATTTTGTATCATTTTCGAGGTATTCGTCCATGCTGCTTGAAAAATCCAAAATAAACAACGTCATTTCTTCGCCGTTTTGTTTTAATGAATATTTATCAGGAGAATAAACCCCGTATTCAGACGCTGAAACTGACAGTGAAATAAAAAAACACAACAACAATACTAAATTTTTCATAATAAACATGTTTATTAAAAACTTGAAATTTACTTGCCCAAAGTGGATTTCAAAAAGAATATATTAAGAAGCAATTAACATTTTGACAATAATTTATAAATGTAGTTCAATAGGTATAAGAC
>ONYB01000103.1 GCA_900321895.1 uncultured Brachyspira sp. | reverse complement strand
GAAGCGAAAGGTGAGCAAAAATCAACGGAAACGTTGAGTTTTCGTTGTGATTGCGAACGGTGCCGTTTTATGCGAGGGCGAATTCACCTTTCACATAATAAACTTAGTGCCTTAATATCTTTCCTTACAATACCCTTTTGTAAATAGCATTGATATTGGCTAAAAACGCATTGCGGTCAAAGATTTTATCGATTTCGTCAGCGGTTAATTTGCCGGTTACATCGGTATCTTTCAAAAGATTTGCCTTGAAATTGCCGTCGTTTTCAAATGCGTCAAGGGCATTTCTTTGAACAATTCGATATGCTTCTTCTCGTGTTAATCCTTTTTCGACAAGTTTTAATAAAACTTTTTGGGAATAGACAATTCCACCGAATTTATCTGTGTTTTTCAGCATATTTTTTTCGTGAACAACCAAATTTTCGACAATGCCCTTAAACCTGTTCAACATAAAATCAACAAGCGTTAAACTGTCAGGGAAAATAATTCTTTCGGCAGAACTGTGTGAAATATCTCGTTCATGCCAGAGTGGAATATTTTCCATTGCCGCAAGTGAATTACAACGCACAACTCTCGCTAAGCCGCAAAGATTTTCGCTTAAAACAGGGTTTTTCTTATGTGGCATAGCCGATGAGCCCTTTTGATTTTTGCCGAAACCTTCTTCAACTTCCAAAACTTCGGTTCTTTGTAAATGGCGAATTTCAGTTGCAAATTGTTCAATAACACTTGCAATAAGTGCTAAAGATTGCATAAAATATGCGTGATAATCACGAGCGATTATTTGGGTGGAAATTCTGGCAGGCTTCAGCCCCAGATGTTTGCAGGTAACTTCTTCGATTTTTGGTGAAATATTGCTGTAAGTACCTACCGGCCCTGATATTTGTCCGACACGAATTTCTTCCAGTGCGTGTTTGAAATTATCTCGTTGACGTTCTAAAATATCAATCCAAGAACAAATTTTTACACCAAATGTCATTATTTCTGCGTGAATTCCGTGTGAACGTCCAATGCAAACCGTTTCTTTGTGCTTGTTTGCGAGTTCTTTCATTGCAGAAATCGTGTCATTTAAATCTTTCAGGATAATTTTTCCGCTGTCTTGAATTTGTAGTGCGAAAGCCGTATCTATTACGTCAGAACTTGTCATTCCGACATGCATATATTTTGCCAAATCTCCTAAACTTTCGTTTACGCAAGTCAAAAAAGCGATTACGTCGTGGCGAACTTCAGCCTCAATTTCGTCAATTCTTTCGACTGAAAAATTTGCCTTCTTTTTTAATTCTTCAATATCTTTTTTCGGGAATTTGCCTTCTTTTGCGTAAGCTTCGCAAACGGCAATTTCAACTTTTAAATAGTAATTAAATTTGGAATTCAAATCCCAAATCTTTTTCATTTCTTCACGTGAATATCTATCAATCATAGTTTTATTTTAGCATAAAAAAAACGGTGAACTTAAATAAGTTCACCGTCCTTTTATATATCTTTCGCTTACACTTCTTTTAATACGATTGTAGCGTTTTGACCGCCAAAACCGAATGAATTTGAAAGTGCTGCGTGAACTTCTGCTTTTCTTGCTTTGTGCGGAACATAGTCAAGATCAGCAACTCTTTCGTCTTGATTATCAAGGTTGATAGTAGGTGGAACAATGTTTTCGTTGATTGCTTTAACACAAGCAATAGCCTCGACTGCACCGGTTGCACCCAAAAGGTGTCCGTGCATACTTTTTGTTGAACTTACCATCAATTTTGAGTTTGTCTTTTTGTCACCGAACACATTTGCGATTGCGTGTGATTCAGCAATATCGCCCAAGCCGGTACTTGTACCATGTGCGTTGATGTAATCGATATCTTCAGGTTTCATACCAGCATCTTCGAGTGCGAATTGCATAGAGTGGCTTGCACCCTTACCTTCAGGACAAGGAGCAACAACGTCGTATGCATCAGCGGTTTGACCGTAACCCACAACTTCTGCATAAATCTTAGCACCACGTTTTTTAGCATGTTCGTATTCTTCAAGAACCAAAACGCCTGCACCTTCGCCCATTACGAAACCATCTCTATCAACATCCCAAGGACGAGATGCTTTTGTAGGTTCGTCGTTACGTTTTGAAAGTGTTCTTGCACTAGAGAAAGCACCGATACCAACATCGCAAATAGTAGCTTCGCAACCGCCTGCAACAACAATATCAGCGTCACCGTACTGGATTGAACGGAAGGCATCACCTACAGAGTGAGTACCTGTAGCACAAGCGGAAACTACAACCTTATTAAGACCTTTAAAACCGTATTTCATAGAAATTCGACCTGATGCCATGTTAACAATCATCATAGGGATTGTGAACGGTGAACATTTGTTAGGGCCTTTTTCCAAAATTCTGATGTGGTTTTCTTCAAAAGTTCTGAAACCACCTGCGGCAGAACTAACCATAACACCGATTTTATAAGGGTCAACATCTTTTACTTCTTCAAGTTTAGCATCTTTAACAGCTTCATCAGCAGCAATCATAGCAAACTGAATAAATCTGTCCATCTTTTTAGCTTCTTTCGGATCTAAATATTCTTCCGGATGAAAATTTTTAACTTCGCCTGAAATTTTAACGACGTGTTTTGAAACATCTATCAATTCGGAAGTGCTTATTCCGCTTTTTCCTTCCACAAGGCTGTGCCAAAATTTGTCAACACCGACACCAAACGGTGTAACAGCACCCATACCTGTGATTACTACTCTTCTTTTAGTCATCTCATTACCTTTATTGTTCTCTGTGATAAATATATACGAGGGAGAAAATTAATATTCAATTTTCGCCCTCGTCTTTAATATCTTTTGTCGGGTAAACCGAAGTTTACGCCACACATATTTGACTATGAGTGTGAATCGATGTAGCTAACTGCATCTTGAACAGTTTGGATTTTTTCAGCTTCTTCATCAGGGATTTCGCAACCGAATTCTTCTTCAAAAGCCATAACCAATTCTACTGTATCCAATGAATCTGCACCAAGGTCAGCAGTGAAGCTAGCTTCCGGAGTAACCAATGCTTCATCAACGCTCAACTGGTCAACTACAACTTTTTTTACTTTGTCAAATGTACTCATTCTTCTTTACCTCATATTAATAATTGTATTACTATATTTTCTATATTATTATATCTGCTACAAAATTTTTTTGCAAGAAATTTACAAATAAACCGTATTTTTGTTAAATTTCGTTACTTTGTAACCTCTAAAACGCCGAGGAGCAAAAGCCTGATTTTTCGTCAAAGTTCTTGTAATTCAACTTTGAGAGCTTTTTTCTCGGAATTTTACAATAATATGCACTAAATTCGTTTTTGCTGTCTTTTTTGGAAAGTGTAGACGTCGTAAACGTAACTTCGCACATATCTTCATCATTGTAGCCTTTGATATTTTTTACATAAGAAAACTTGTTGTTACCGAGATTATACTCAGCCGTAACCTCAGAGTGATACGGCCTGCACCTGTCCAAATACTTGAAAAATATTGCATTTTCGGGTGAAACGGACGCCTGTACTGCCGAAATCGAGATTAAGCAAAGTATAATCAATAACAACAACTTTTTCATTATATAATCAATGCCCCTGCAACTTCGATAGCCTGACCTGAAACGTAATCAGCATCAAGAGCAAGATATTTAACAGTTTTTGCAATATCTTCCGGAGTTCCAAGACGTTTCATCGGAATAGCTTTCAAGTATTCTTCGATATTAGGAAGGTTAGCAGTCATAGCAGTCTGGATGAAACCAGGGCAAACTGCGTTAACTCTGATATTTCTTGAACCGAATTCTTTAGCAAGAGTTTTAGTCAAACCGATTAAACCTGCTTTAGAAGCGGAGTAGTTAGCCTGACCCGGGTTTCCGTGCAAACCTACAACACTTGACATGTTGATGATAGAACCTTGACGAGCCTTCATCATATATTTGATTACTGCGTGAGTAACGCAATAAGCACTTGTCAAGTTAATTTTGATAACTCTTTCCCATTGTTCCATATCCATCCTGATGAACAAACCGTCTTTAGTGATACCTGCATTGTTCAACAATACATCGATTTTGCCGTGTTCAGCAATCATCTTGTCAACGTTCTCCTGAACAGCTTCAGGGTTAGAAACATCGAATTGATAGAAATACGCATTAGCACCGCAAGCTTTGATTTCGTCTAAAGCCGGTTGAGCCTTTTCTGCATCACAAATATCGTTAATAATAATGTCGCAACCTGCTTTTGCAAGTTCCAAAGCACAAGCCAACCCGATACCACGAGAACCGCCTGTTACCAAAGCAATTTTTCTTTCTGTCATTAATTTTCTCCTTATTCATTAAATAAAATAAAAAACGAATTTATCTTATCCCTCAAGCCGATTGTAGCATAAATATGCGAACTTTGCTATTTTTTAACGAATTGTTAAAAAAGTGAAGAGATTTTTAAAACCATGTCATCCTGAGGAGCGAAGCGACTATTTGTCATGTTTAATCGCGGAATTCCTCGCCCCTTGCGGGAGAGGAGCAGTTGTAGGCGAAAATATTGAGCCGTACAAATGCGGTGAGGGGTAAAATGCCGAACTCATTAAGCCTTGACCCCTCACCCTATTTTCTAGCCTTCAACTTCGTTTCAGCCTGAAAATAGGCCTCTCCCGCAAGGGGCGAGGCTATT
>ONYB01000102.1 GCA_900321895.1 uncultured Brachyspira sp. | reverse complement strand
TGAAATTGTTTGCGAAGTCTGTCTGCATCCATGTGTTCCATTGCTCCTGCAATTACGCACCCTGCTGCGTTTATGAGTACATCAACACGCTCAATTTTGGATTTGATAAATTCTGCCGCACTCTCAATCGTTTCTGGCTTTTCCATATCAATATAAAAAGGTGTTACATTCTCTATTTCAGCCAACTCCGCCTCATATTTAGTGTTGCGAAATCCGGCAAAGACAAGATTGTTTTTAGAGAATTTTTCAAGCAAAGCTCGACCAATTCCGGAAGTCGTACCTGTAATCACGAAAGTTTTCATATTTTAATCCTTTTCTACCGTTCCTAATCTGACATATAAGAACCGAACAACGGCAAGTACAACGCCAATGCAAGGGTCAATACGATAGAACCGATTACGATAAGCATTAACGGCTCAATCATCTTAGTCATCGTATCAATGATATCATCCAATTTTTTATCGATATAATGAACCGCCTGCAAAAGCATTTCGCCCAAACGACCTGACTGTTCGCCCGTCGCAATCATAAACAAAATCATTTTAGGGATAGAACCCGTCGTTCTCAAGGCAACGGACAAGTGCTGACCTTGTTGAACCATGCTCGTCGCAGCCTCGATTTTTTCTTTAAGTGTATAGTTTGTGAGGGTCAAGTTTGAAAGATACAAGCATTCAACAATCGGAACACCCGCATCGTACGCAACCTGCATAACGGCAATAAAGTTTGCAAAGTTTGAAAACTGGATTAAATCGGTCAACAACGGAATTTGCAAAACATACTTATCAATCTTTCTTTTACTAGGTTCCCAACGGAACAGGGTAATAATCCCGAAAATACTACCGAAAAGCATCAACGGAACAAGATACCAATAATGTTTCAAGAACAAACCTGCATCCATCAAGGTTGCCGTAATCCATGGCAATTCCTTACCCATGCCGTCGAACATATCCTTAAAGACAGGAAATACGAACATCAACATGACAAGGACAATAACTACAGCCAAACAAATTACGAAAGCCGGATACATCAACGTACCGATAACCTTGCCTCGAATATTCGCCTGTTTATTCAAAAGTTCCAACATACGCTCAAGTGTTTTTTCCAATTCACCGGAATCTTCACCGGCTTTACAAAGCCCGATGTAAACCTGCCCGAACTGGTTCGGATATTTAGCAATGGTATCAGCAAAAGTTGCACCCGCCATAATCTGTCGGCGAAGTTCTTTTGCAACAAGTCTGATTTTCAACTTTGCAGCATCGTTTTCGATAAACATCAAAGATTCAATCATCGGAATACCTGATTGAGCAAGAATTTGAAGGGTCGAGGTGAATTCCATTTTTTCGGAAAGCCCCATCGTTTTCATCTGCCCGCCCTGAACTTGAGCAGCAGCCTCTTTAGCCTTCTCTTTACCGACAGACTCTTCATAAACGGCAGTCGGAATAAATCCGAGCTTCATAACCTGAGCACGTGCACCTCGAAGGTCTTCCGCCTCAACTTTACCCTTAACGATATCTTTATTATTTTTTAATGCTGTATATGTAAATATTGCCATAAATCACCTATTCGTTAACAACCCCGAGTACACGAACGAATTCATCAATCGTCGTCCTACCGTTGATGATGTGTGCCATACAAGATTGGTTAAGTGTTCTCATTCCGTTTCTGACTGCAGCCTCTTCAATCTCAATATCGTGAGCTCCCGAAGCCACCAGTTTTTTAATCTCTTTGTTAATCGCCATAATTTCGTAAACCCCAAGACGACCTACATAACCCGTAAAGCCGCACTTGTTGCAACCCTTGTGTCTGTAGATTGGTGTTTGCATCAATTTTTGAATTTCTTCCTCTGTCGCACAAATTTGGCTTGCCTCCTCGTAAGACGGGTAGTATTCTTCTTTACAATCATCGCAAAGTCTTCTTACCAAACGTTGTGCAATAACACCTGACAAAGTTGACGCAACCAAGTAATCCTTAGCTCCCATTTCAATCATACGGGTAACTGTTGCGGCAGCCGAGTTAGTGTGGACGGTACTCAATACCAAGTGACCAGTAAGTGCTGCGGAAATTGCAATTTCCAAAGTTTCGTAGTCACGAATTTCACCGACGAGGATAATATCAGGGTCCTGTCTTAAGATTGCACGCATACAAGACGCAAACGTGATACCCGCCTTTGCGTTAATCTGCGACTGGTTGATACCCTCCAACTTGATTTCTATCGGGTCTTCAATCGTCGTAATGTTTACATCTTCGTCGTTCAAACTTTTCAAAACAGAATACAAAGTAGTCGTTTTACCTGAACCTGTAGGACCTGACGTCAGGATAATACCATTCGGACAACTAATCATATTCTTAATCTTGTCGATATCCTCCTGAGAACCGCCGACGAGTTTAATATCTTTATCTTCGGCGTTCAACGACACTGCAGGTGCAAGTACACGGATACAAACCTTTTCTTTACCCGCTACAGGAAGTGTGTTGATACGGAAGTCGTAAGAACCGTTTTTATATTTGATAGAAAAAGTTCCGTCCTGCGGTCTTCTGTGTTCTGCGATGTTCATTCTTGACAAGACTTTAAAACGTGCGATTACGGAGGTTTCAACCTTCGACGGAATATCCAAAACCTTCGACAGCATGCCGTCTTTTCTGTAACGAACAATATAACCCGTCAATCTCGGCTCAATGTGAATATCGGAAACATGCGAATCAATAGCTGTCGTAATAATTTGGTTTACGAATTTTGCAATAGAACCGCTTGAATCCTCCAACTCACTGTTGACCATATCGGCAAGAGATTCTTCTGCCTGAAAAGCCTCTGCCTCGGTTTCAATCTGGCTGATAATCTTTTGAGTTTCTTTTTTACTTTCAGAAAAGAATGTATTCAGAGCATTCTCAAACTCATAGTGTGTCATCAACAACTGTTTAGGATTTTGCCCCGTCAAATAGATAACCTGTTTCAAAACGTCAGGAGCAACAGGAGTAACAACACCTAAGAGCAAAGTTTTGCCGTCAGATGAAATCGGAATAATTCTGTTTGTTTTAATAAAGTTTTCAGGCAAAATATTTACATACTGCTTTTGAGTAACAAGTTGATCGGCAGAAACAACCTCATAGCCCGTCTGCAAATGCAAAATTTCCTTCAACTGCTCAAGCGTAATAAAGCCCAACTTGAACAACATTGACCCGATAGGGGTTTTCTGACGTTTACTTTCGGCAAGAGCTTGCAAAAGTTGAACATCAGTAATATAACCTTTTTGGATTAAGAGTTCACCTAGTTTGCCTTGTGGCATGTTCGCCCCACCGGCAGCACCGGCTTTTGTAGGGTCAGCAGATTTCCCGAATAATTCCACTATCAACTGGTCAATATCTGCAGACTCTACCGCAATGAATTTTACCTGATACGGGAAACTCTGCCTTAATTTTTCGTTGATAGTATCTTTATCCGAGTTTAAGCCCACAGCAACAAACAGATACTTGTCCTTAACACTGATTGGAACAAATTTGTATTGTTCCAACAATGCCTTATCGACTTTATTTAGTATCTGTTTGTTGACACTATTTTTTAATCTGCTTAGTAACTCGTTCATTTATATTCGCTTTTTACTACAGTGAATTATTGTCCGTAACTGTATCATCAGATTCCGTAATGATTTTTGGTGTTACCAAAATTACGAGTTCTGATTTTGTTTGTTCAGAAGTTGTGCTTCTGAAGAAAGTTCCAAGGTACGGAATATCACCGAGAACAGGGATTTTGTTGACGTTTCTCGATTCAAACTCTCTCATCATACCTGCGATTACAAGAGTATCTCCGTCCTTTATTCTCACATTTTTCAATTCAAGGTTTCTTCTTTGGAGCAAAGTAGCCTGAATATCGTAAATATCTTTTCCGGCAGCTTGTGTAGCTTCTGCGTTAAGTGCCGTTACCTGATCTTTTACAAGAGCGTAATCAGGGTTCATATTTACGTAAACATAACCGTCAGGACTGATGAAAGGTGTTACGGTCAACTTGATACCGTCATCTTCACCGATTTCATACTGTCTTTGAGTTGTTGAATTGATAGAACCTTGAACTACCTGTGATGTTACGGTTTTTACGTAGTCCGAAGTCATATCGATTGTTGATTCCTGACCGTTAGTTACGAGAATTTTCGGGTTTGAAATCGTTCTTGCTTTACCGTTTTTCAACAAGTAGTTGAGGGTATAAACAAGTGATCTTGAGCCCTCCGCATATTTCTGGGTAGGCCCCATAACGTAAATAGGTTTTGATGTAAAACCTGATTCAGCGTCTGCGTTGTTAAAGCTAAAGTGCTTGCTTTGGAAACTCCATTGGTTATTGAAGGTTCTTGAACCATCTTCTGACAATTCAATAATTGAGAATTCCAAATAAGCTTGCGGTTGCTTTTTGTCATGGGCTTCAATAAACTCTTTAATCAATTCCAACTGCTGTTCAGAAC
>ONYB01000176.1 GCA_900321895.1 uncultured Brachyspira sp. | reverse complement strand
TGCGATTAAAGTTTTTTTCATACTAATGAATTCTCCTTTCTCATTTGTAAAAAGATTATACTAAATATGATTATATTTTTCAATAATTTGAAAAATTCCGTTTTGTGCAACATTGAAGATTTCAAGCATTTGCCCGTAGCTGTAAGGTTCTTCTTCTGCGGTTGTTTGAAATTCGATGATTTTCCCGCTTTGTGTTAAAACGATGTTGCTGTCGACTTGGGCGTGTGAATCTTCTTCGTAACACAAGTCGAGAAGAACTTCGTCGTCCACAATTCCTGCGGAAATTGCGGCAATCGGTTCTATAATCGGGCTTTCGGTAAGTTGTCCTATTTCGATAAGTCTGTCGATTGCTATTTTTAGTGCCAAAAATCCGCCGCAAATACTTGCGGTTCTCGTTCCACCGTCTGCCTGAATTACGTCTGCATCAACCGTAATTGTCAAATCTGACATTTTTGTCAAATCAACACATGCTCTAAGGCTTCTGCCGATAAGTCTTTGGATTTCTTGAGTTCTGCCCGAAATCTTTGTTCTTTCTCTTTGACAGCGAACATTTGTGGATGAAGGGAGAAGTGAATATTCTGCTGTTATCCAGCCTCTCGGGTCATCTTTTTCCATCCATTTCGGCTTGCTGATTTCAACCGAGGCGGTGGTTATAACTTTCGTGTCACCAAATTCTACAAGCACTGAACCCAGTGCGTTTTTGGTGAAATCTTTTGTGAAGTGAATTTCTCTTAATTCGTTGTTTTTTCTGTCTGTTCTCATTATTTTATCCTTTATAATCGTAGTCCCACATATAGATTTGTCCGCAATATTTGCAGACGGCATGCTCGTTCATAAATTGCAGGTCGGGCACGAAGGTGTAGCCGTCTACAGTTATTTCAATTTCGTTTTTGTCGTTGTAACATTGTTCAAAATGTTTGTCGCCCTGATAGTCGGGTGAAAACATAAGTTCAAATTTGTCTTTGGATTTACAGCATTTGCAAATAAACATTGTTAATCCTCGTCTTTTTGTGTTGCCCTTCTGATAATATTTTTATCTAATTTCTTTGTTCCGTTCGATTTTCTTGTTCTTGCTTTTGTCGTTCCGCTTTGTTTTGAAGTGCTTAAGGCTTTGTACCAAAGTGTGCAACAAATGCTTCTGAGCGGGAGGGTTATGCCCGTCACAATAAATAGTGCGATTTGATAAATGAACATTCCCGAAACCTTTGATGGGGTCAATATTTCAAATCTCGGGTTAATATTTATCATGTAGTTGTTAAAATCATCAAACGGCAGGTGGGTAGTGAGCCATGGTTCAAAAATGCTGCTGAGCCCTTCTGAAATATGTGTTAAATCAAAAAATACTGAAAATCCTTGCACGAAAAGGTAGTGCGTGAAAAATGCCACGATTGCGATTAAGCAAAATGTTCTTGCAAAATTTCCTCGGATTAATTCCAGACTTCTCTTGAAACAGTCAAAAATCGAGTTGTCTTGTTCGAAAGTAAATACTTGAAAAACAAGGATAAAATAAATAAAAAATACACCCGCAAATAACCAAAAGAATGGAATTGTTGCAATAGCCATCATTAATCCGATGACAAACCATAATGCAACGAATTTAAAAGTTCTGTTTGTAATAACAGCATTATGTGCAGGAAAATCGTAAACTTTTCCGGTATTAATAGCACTTTCTGCCATAGAGTTTAGTGCTCCGTAGGCAACGAGATAATCCCAAAATGCCTTCATAAAAATAACCATTCCCGGAACAGTTATCAAGATTACGCACGCAACGATTGTGGAAAAATCGTTAAAAGCCGGATAATTTGCCATAAGTTCGGGCAATTTGTGAGTATAAATCGCTGAAAGCCCAAAGATTAAGCCGAGCCCGAAAACCTGTCCTAATACAGGGAACAGCATGTATTTCGTGAATGTGAAAAAGTTTGTTCCGTAAATTCTTACGCTCTCGATTAGTATATTCATCAAGTTGTCTTCAATTTTTACTTTTGCCATGGTGAACTCCTGTATTTTATGTTTGGGATATAATAATTTTATTACAAATAAATTTAAAAAAACAATGAAAGATTACAAGGAATTAATTAAAAATTTTACAAAGGAAGATTTTGAAGAAAAAAGAGTAAATCTTCACATCCACTCGACCTATTCGGACGGAAAGGGTGAATTTTCGTCCCTGATTGAGCAGGCAAAGGAAAAGGGTTACAAAAATATCGCAATTTGTGACCACAATACGGTGCAAGGATATCTTGAAAACGATGTTCCAGATTTTGTAATTCCTGCCGTAGAATTTGATGTTTGGTGCGGGTACGTATTTTTGCACCTGTTGGGTTACGGGGTGGATGTTCACAATAAAGAATTGCAGAGCTTTTGTGCCAAGTCCAAAAAAGAAACCGAGCTTGACATCGTGAGGATTTTTGCCAAACGTGATATCAAAAAGCTCATTCAAGCAATCCACAATGCTGGCGGAATTGCTGTTTTGGCACATCCGGCTTGCTGTTGGGCTCTGAATTTGGACGGGTTTGTGAAAAAGTTGATTTCGTACGGTTTGGACGGGATAGAGGTTTATTATCCCTATAAACGTCACAGAGGAGTAATCAAGTTTTCAACAGTTCACAGAATAGAAAAAATCGCAGAAAAATATAATCTTATCAAAACAGGCGGTACTGACCTCCATGGGATAGAACTTTAGTTTGCTGATAAAGTAATTTGATAAAAAGGTTTTTTAAAATTTTTGTGCTTCGCTTTTTCTTCTTTGTGCTAGAATTATTCTAAGGAGTATTAAAAACAAAGAAGGCGTTTATGCAAAAATTAGATATTATTTTGGACAAAGATATTGACAAAGACTTGATTAAGTCTAAAAAGATTGCGGTTATCGGATTCGGTTCTCAAGGATACGGGCAATCTATGAACCTTAAAGATAGCGGTTGTGACATC
>ONYB01000213.1 GCA_900321895.1 uncultured Brachyspira sp. | reverse complement strand
GGAGTTAAACGAACAAATATAAACTACACCGCCTAGCTGTTGTTATTTTAATGAAATTTTATCAAAAGTCATGTGATATATAAGAAATATTGTGACTTTTAGAACGGGGAGTGAAAATTTTTTATCTTTTTTATTGCTTATTTTCAAATTCTCACTTAAATTTGACAAACCCTTGATTGTTTTCTATAGTATAACCGTATCAAGGTTTAAAGGAGTAGGATTATGAAAATTGCACCAATTAATTTATTTTCTAAGGTTTATCAAAATAACAACGACAATCTACCAAAAACAACGAATTTTTCCACTCTAAAAACAAACCTTCTTCGTAGTCCGGTAACCGACACCGTTCACTTCGGCTCTTATGAAACTGAACAAATGAACATCATACAAAACAGCATTACAAAACTTGTTCAACCTTACATAAACGAAAACAAAGATACATTCAACAAGCTTGCTCGCATTGGTTATGACATGCAAGAAAAATTAAAGATATACCAAGATAGCGAACAAAAGCTTTTTTATAAAGAACTCGATGCAACGCAAAATGATAAAATTCAAAAAGCTCACACCCTTACCCAACCGGCTAAAAAATATCACGACAACATAATATACTTTGAAAGATTAAGCAAAACGACCCAAAACAGTCCATACTCAACAACAGAAATCAAAAATTTTATTAATCAAAATAAAAATAAAATGACACAAAATAAAGAGCTTTTTTCACCATTTGCCCAAGCCGCAAACACTATCGCAGAACTTGAAAATAAAATGAATGACGAATTATCAACAATAAGAAAAACCAACTCAGAAGAAGTCCGTAATCTTGCTATTAAAAAAGATGAAATCGTATTTAGATTAATGTTTAGCCCATACAATGATGCCGTAAATATAATTAAAGACTTTGACGAATTAAAAAAAGATTTCCACAAAACTCCGATTTATGATACGGACAAAAAAATCGGTCGAATTAGTGAAGCTATTGACGACTTCAAAAAAGATGAACAAAGTCGCAATGAATTTCCACAAACAATGAAACAAATACTAAGTGCAAATAAAGATTATGCCAAAACCACAAAAAGCAAAGAAGAAATCAATCAAAACTACGACGACATCAA
Organism: uncultured Brachyspira sp.; assembly: GCA_900321895.1. Lineage (GTDB taxonomy): Bacteria > Cyanobacteriota > Vampirovibrionia > Gastranaerophilales > Gastranaerophilaceae > Scatousia. The sequence goes on along the minus strand of ONYB01000213.1, from coordinate 3,409 downwards.
TACAAAAATGAATGAAATAATCAATCTTTATTCAAACGAAATCGAAAATTATGCAAACTCATTTGACACCTCAAAGCTTGATTATAATGAGATTAACCAAACCCTTGAAACACAAAAAGATATTAACAACAAACTAAGCGAATTAATTCAAAAAGCAAAAGATGCTTACTACGAAGAATCCTTTAAAAAATTTGAAGAGGGAAACGGTTCGCAATGGGATTCGTTTAAAGATTAAGCGACCCTGTATACGCTTACGACTAAAGGATATTTCTTAACGGAAAAATCGGCTTCGGCTACGGCGGAAAACAAAGTTTTTACCAACGAACCAGAAAGTAAATTTTTCGTCCCTGTTGACTATTACGGAAAGAAAAACACTAAAGTCAAATAATTTTCATCTTTGCCCAGATTGTAACAAAACCTTCACACGACAATACAGTCCTACGAAAATGTTTAAGAAAATTTGACTATTTGTAAAAATCTGTGTTGTCTAGTATCTTCAAGACTTGCTTCCGCCTTTAAAATATCTTGCGGTTGAATAGACAAAAACTTAGGCAATAAATATTTGCGATTACGACATTTGACAGGAGCTTGTCCAAAAATGTTTGTGTCCGCATATTTAAGCGAAAAATTTGATGTATTTGTTACCGGATTTTCTCGGCAAACCAATTCAAAAGTGTCACTCCCCGTATTCGTCAATTCATTAATTTTCTCATTTAATGATCTTATAAATTTTTGGCGATTTTTAACGATAGTCGTATTGTTTTTGCACTCAAGTTGAACAAATAGATTTTCCATAAGTTTTTTTGAAATTCTGCATCCGAAAGCGACATTTGAGTTATTGTTTATTTCCATAAATGCTCCTATGAAAATCTTAAAACTCCTGAATAAAAAAATTGCCCGATAAAATTCTTTTGTAAAATATTATTAAATCCCACGAATTTTGTGGCGAAAATTTTTATTTTCAGGTTTTCTAAATAGTAAAAAATCATGATTTCAATTCCACTGATAAAACAGCATAACCTGAATTTATATCAAGCCCCGCCTCTAAAATCGCCCGCAATACAAGAACAAGCACCAGGCAAAAAACGGATTACCTTCTTGGGGCAAACTTATCCTGCAATTTATTTTACGGGGAATTTCAAATCCACAAAAGAAAATGCGGTTACAATTCCGCTTAAACCTCGTCCGATAATAGACAACTCTCGCCCGATTATGACTGCTCAAATGCGGGCTCATCTGGACAAAATTTATAACAACTACGAAACTTCCCTCCACGAGATTTCAAAACTCGACATCGCTCGTGCCGTAAAAAATATTGAACAGACAACAAATTATTCTCGAAGCGAAATTCTCAAAGCTATGCAACAAGCAACACAATTCGGAAACTTTAGCAGCATTAAAATTATCTCAAAAGCTCTGAAAGACAATCACGTTGGCACTATTGAGCTTAAACCCACAGAAAATGAACGGATTTTTAACGACCAAAATTTCGGACTAAACCGTGCTATGCACTATCTTATTAACAAAAAAGGAATGGGGGATTTGTATAAAGGAGAAGACTTTAATTTTGCACTTTTCTTGGACACAAACTCAATTCGCAATGTAAAACCTGAAGTAAAAAAATCAACAATAGAAAATTTGAAACTAAAAAGATATGCAAAACCACCGGAAACTCCTGCCACAAAATATTTTATTCTTTCAGGTTTTGACAAAGGGATAAATTTTCTTGACCGCAGCAAGGATTTGGAAACCGTGACGCTGGAATTTTTGAAAGACAAAGACACCGACAAAGAATTAAAATACAAACTGAAAAAACTCGGCAAGCAGCCAATAGTAATCAAAAACGAAAATCCGCAAACAATAGATGGAATTTACAATCAACTCAAGCCTGAAAAAATGTCAGAAAAGGAACTTAACGCAACGATTGATGCTGCTCTTTTGACAGTTTTCCCTTTCAGCCAATATCTCCGAAATAACGCAAAAGATGATGTTTTGCAGTACGTAGACAACAGTCTTATCGTCTTTACGCCTGAAACTATCAGCAAAAACCTGACACAAATGCACAATCAGATTTTAGAATTCAACACCGAAAGAGGAAGAGAGCCAAAAGATATTCTTTATTGCATTACAGATACCGAAAAAAGTTTTGACCTCATAAATTATCAAATGCAACACCAGCACAAAATTCCGTCAAACCAATTTATCTACTTTAACGAACTGCTCCACGACATGGAGAAACCCTACATTAACAACAAAACCATTGTATTTTTGGACGATTGCTCAATCTCGGGAGCCTCTTTAGCCGATACGTATTTGGTATTGGATGATTTGGGATTTAACTACGAAATTCCTGACAGCGACATCGTATTTGCCCCGATATATATAACAAAAAATGCACACAAAAATATTCAAGAAACGATGGAAAAACTCCACAGAACTCACAAAGACAAAATCATCTACGGAACAAAAGAAACTAAAAACTGGTCTGACAACATCAAAGACTTGCAACAACTAAATCAAGTTATCGGAAGAAAAATTTTTTCGATATCAAAAGACAGCTCAAAACCTTGCATAATCTACCCGTACATGGCACCTGACAACAACTGTGAATTTGCAGCAAGCCTCGCTATCCTGCACGACATAACCCACAACGAGCCAATGAATTCATGTGACAGAAAAACCTACCTGAAAAGGATACAATCTTACTCGAATATGAGCGAACTTATCCACATACTCACTCGAAAACTTCTGAACAATGTGAATCTTGATGCGGATTAAATAAAAAGAACCTGCCCTCTCGGGCAAGTTCTTAATTTTAGTTTTCGTAGCTGATTGCGTTGCGGTTGCCGATTGTGGCAGGAATCCCTCGAGAGTTGAGCTGTTCTTCAGTTATCAAACTCAGGTAGAGGAGTTTATTTACCGTTGATTGTGCTACATTCATATATTCAGCTTCTGCAATATCATTTGTGGCTTTGACAACTTTTACGTTTGTTCTGATGTCGATGTCACCGTATTTAATTCTTATCGGGAATACATCACCAGCTTTAAGGAAATGATCGTGTGCAAGGGTTACACCACCTCTTGAGATTGATACTACAGAAACTTCGTTTCTTACTGCGGCTCCTTCTTCGACTGTCATTGCCTTTTTAGCCGGATCGATTTGAATATATTTTGAATCGTCTACGATTTGAACATTTGTCGAAGTGTTAGGTCTTTGAACATAAGTGCTGTCATCTACGGTTTTTCTGTCTACTTCAACTCCTGATTCATCCGGTTGAGTAGGTTCGGTTGGAGTTGTTGGTTGAGTTGGCTCCGTCGGAGTTGTAGGCTCTGTTGGAGTTGTTGGCTGAGTTGGTTCAGTCGGAGTTGTAGGTTCGGTTGGAGTTGTTGGCTGAGTTGGTTCAGTCGG
>ONYB01000174.1 GCA_900321895.1 uncultured Brachyspira sp. | reverse complement strand
GGGTAACATGTATCAGTCCTTGCACACATCTGTTATCGGACCTCGCTCAAAACCTCTGGAGGTTCAAATCAGAACTTGGGAAATGCATGAGGTCGCAGAATATGGTATCGCCGCACACTGGCGGTACAAGGAAAAGGGTTCTCAAAAAGCAGACAACCCGACAGATATTCAATTCTCGTGGATGAGAAAAATGGTTGAATACGACAAAGATATTACTTCTCCGGAAGATTACGTCAATTCTGTCAAATTGGACTTGTTCTCGGATCAGGTTTTTGCGTTTACTCCAAACGGTGATGTTTTTGACCTTCCTGTCAATGCAACCCCTGTCGATTTTGCATACAGAATTCACTCGGAGGTCGGCAACAAAACTGTCGGAGCTTTGATTAACGGACGAATTGCTCAATTAGACACAAAGCTCAACAACGGTGATATTGTCGAAATTTTAACATCCAAAACTCCGGCTCCACGCTTAGACTGGTTAAACTTTGTCGTAACAAAACAGGCAGCCTCAAAAATTAAGCAGTGGTTCAAGAAAAATAACCGTGAAAGCCATATTGAAATGGGCAAAACAAACCTTGAACACGAACTTACAAAAGCAGTTTTTGATGATTACATGAAACAGGGTGAATTTGAAAAAATCGCCAAAGTGATGAATTATCAAAGTGCTGAAGACCTTTTTGCGGCAATAGGTTACGGAGAAACAACCGCAAACAAAGTCTTGAACAAAATTAAAAAACCGCAAGAAGAAAAACTTGAAGGAACTTTCCACACCTCAAGAAGTAAAAAGTCCGAAAAAGATATTATCGGCTTGGAAGGTTTGCTTTATTCTTTTGCGAAGTGCTGTTCGCCAATCCCCGGTGAACCTATCGTGGGTGTTGTAACCCGCTCAAAAGGAGTAACTGTTCACAGGCTGGATTGCAAAACGCTCGAAAATGTTCCGCCTGAACGTATGCTTGATATTCACTGGTCGGGTATAAACGTCAACAAAACTTACTCGACTACCATTAGAGTTGAAACGGGCGAAAAACTCGGGCTTTTGAAAGATATTATCGCAGCCGTTTCCGATAACAATATTAACATTAATTATGCTAATGTTAAGTCGAAAAGTAACAAAATCGGGGTTATTGAACTTGGTATTGAGCTTGATAATGTTGAAACTTTGAAAAAAGTTATAAATTGCATTCAGGCAATTCCGGATGTATACAGTGTAAAAAGAATTCAAACATCACACTCAAATGCTCCGAATTCCCCTCAACGTAACGGGAAAAATCCGCACAGGGGTAAAAACGGTCAAAAACGTAAACCGAAACCCACTGATAAAAGTAAATAAACAGTAAAAAGCTCTTGATTTTCGTCAAGAGCTTTTATTTGGTATTTATTAATGTGTATTTTTTTTATAAATTAGCCGAAAAAGTCGATGTGTTCACCTTTAAAAGTTTCGTTAGCTTTTGGTGTAACAGGAACTGTGATACCTTGGTGAGAAGCTATATAAGATTTGATACCTTCTGCAACGTTCGGTTTTGTATCTGCAAATTTTGCACTTTCCAAAAGTGCTTTTGCGTTTGCAATCTCAGCTTTTGTATACATTTTACCTGCACCAACATATTCGTATGCTGTACTAGCGACTTTTTGTCCTACTCTTTGTGAAATCATGTTATTTTCTCCTTTTAGTTTTAACAATCCATAAATCAGTGATGCAATATTCTAAATTTGCATACTCACTAATATGTTATAACGCGTAAAAATATTTTTTGCTATTTTTGTAAAGAAATGTATACTGATTTGACAATTAATAGGTAATTTTACCTAGGACAACTCGGCTATCAGCTCCAGTACATTCAGGCAGGTTGTTCGGAATTCCGTAGTAAGTGCAATAGCCCAAAAGTGCGAATGCCATGACTTCTTTAAAGTTGTTTGAAATTCCGTAGGCATCGTGGGTTTTTAAATCAATGTGTTTTGGCAAATAATGTCTTAAAAACTTCATCAAGGCCGGGTTGTAAGCTCCACCGCCACCGACAACAACCTCTTGAATGTCAATATCAGGGTAGATAAATCTTTCGTAAGATTTTGCAATGGTTTTTGCAGTCAGGGCTGTCACGGTTGCAATAATATCCTCCGGTTCTTTCGGTCCGAATTTTAGGGCATTTTCAATATATTGTGTTGAAAAATATTCTCTTCCCGTTGATTTTGGCGGATTTTTAAAATAATAATCATCCTGCATAAGACAATCAAGCCAGCTTTCTTGAATTTTGCCGGAATTCGCAATTTTTCCGTCCTCATCAAACGGTTTTTTGTAAAATTTATTCATGCAGTAGTCAATCATAATATTTCCGAGCCCCGTGTCAAATCCGAAGGTTGGTTTGTCTTGAGAAACTACTGTCACGTTTGAAATTCCGCCGATGTTTTGGATTGCGAAATTTCTGCCGAGATGTTTGAACCATTTTTCATCCGCAAAACAAACGAGCGGAGCACCTTCTCCACCTGCTGCGATGTCTGCTTCTCTGAAGTTTGAAATAACCTCGCAGCCTGTTTTTCGGGCAATGACAGAGCTTTCGCCGATTTGTAAAGTGCTTTTCAAAGAAATATTGTCGAGTTTGTCGTTGAGCGGATAGTGATAAATTGTTTGACCGTGACTTGCGATAAAATCAGGTTTACCGTGTTCTGAAATCAGGATGTTACAGGCTTCTGCAAAGCATTCCCCTATTGCAAAATTCATTTGGCAGGCATCTTTGATTGTCGCATCACCCGAAAATAGATGAAAAATCTTTTCTCTGATATGTGGCGGATACTTGTAATTTATCCCTGAAACGAGTTCGCAGGACAAATCCGGATGTACCACACAAAGTCCTGCATCTATGCTGTCACAGGAGGTTCCGGACATAAGTCCGATAATTTTTTTGCTTTCTAATTCGCCGTTCATATAGCCCCTCGGTATAAATCCGCATGCTATCCTTCGCACGCTATACCTTTTAATATTACAACTAAAACCCCAAATCTCTCAACAATTTTAATAAAACTTTTCAAATAACTCTTTTTCCTAAATAAAAAAAATATCCCTAATCTTTTTCTGCTGATAGCAGCCTCAAAATCTTTAAACTTATATCTAAACCTTTTATCTTTTTCTAATCCTTAATTTATTTTCTTTAAATCTTTTTCAGGACTTTTGTTGCCATCACCTCGTTTTCCTACTGTCCTATTCTATAAACCTGTATCTCCTCACAAATCAGATAGCCGTTTTAAAATTACCTGATTGGGGAATTTCTTTTTTGCGTTCCCCGTACTATTAAATGTAAAACTAAGTAAATTTGTTGACAAGCAAATTTTTTGAAAAATTTTTTAATAGACAAGCATGCCCCGCATTATCATTAGAAAAAATTCGTGTTTTAAAATCTTAATGAAGAAATATGAATGAAAATAAGTAACGATTTTAAAAAAAATTTGTTGACATTTTGCCATGTTTACTTCGAGCATGCCCGTTTACAAAAATAAGGTTTTGTGCCCAACTTTGTTACAAAATAGCCATTTGTGGAATTTTATAATAGAATATCCTTGAAGGAGAGTTAGTATGAAAGAGTTTATGAAAACAAAAACTGTTACTTATAACCTTATGTCCTTTACGGGATTTAAGGCATTGTACTTTTTTTCTCTTCTTCTGGAAGCTCCTCGTTCTTATGAAGAAATTAACGAGGCATTCATGCAGCATGAGTTTATCAAGGAATCTATCTCTATCGATACTTTCAGGGTGTATTTGACCTCCCTCAAGCGTGCAGGATGTGAAATTATTAAGACAAGAAGAGTTGAAGGCGGAAAATATAAAATGCTTTCGCACCCGTTTCAGTTGAAAATTACGGATGATCAGGTAAAAAGTCTTGTCAAAATTTACAAAATGATTTCAAAAAATATTGAAGTTGATGAACTGGTTATTCTTGATAATTTTCTCCAAAAACTTACGACAATGCTTGATAACGAAAAGCTTGTCGAGGCTTATGAAACGACGACTGCTTTCAAGGGTGTTGACAAATCTTTGACAATGGAACTTTACAAACATTGCCGAAAAAAATCCCAAATTACGATTTTGTACAATTCGCCGAGGAACGGGCAAAAAAAATTCCAAGTTATTACGGATAAAGTCGGGTTTTCAAACGGCAAACTTTACCTCTATGGCACGGGCTTGGATTACAAACAGTATACTTATTTCCCTGTTGGGAGAATTTTGAAGGTCTTGAGCGTGTCTTTGAAAAAATCTGAAGTAGAAGATATCAAAACTTACAAGGTCGGATATGAACTCAGTTCAAATTCAGCCTCCGCAAGACTTTGCGATGAGGAAGCCATTAAAGAAATTAAAGATGACAACACTGTTGTTGTTGAGTATGTTTCATCAAACTTATTTATGATAAAGCAGAAAATCTTATCTTACGGAAGTTCTTGCAAGGTTCTGTATCCTGAATTTGTTAAGGATGAAATTTTGCAAACACTAAATTCAATGAAGGCGGGGTATTTGAATGGCAAGGCTTAGTGAAAAATATAATGATTCCGTTATAAAAATGTTTAAACTCCTGACTTTGCTTTTGCATGGTGAGGCGGATTTTAAAGATGTTATCGAAATTTTCGCGGACGAAAATGACGGTGTTATCCAAAATTCGCACGTAATTTTGAATAAATATTTGAATACGCTAAAGATTTTCTGTATAAAGATTACAAAACAAAAGAATAAGTATTATCTTTTGAACATGCCGTTTAATGTGGATTTTACGGAGGACGACGTAAGAGCCGTCGAGATTTTGAAAGCCTCCGCTCCGCTTATGCCTGCCGGTAAAGTTCGCAAAAATCTTTTGAACTTTATAAAAGATATAGAAATTCGTTACGATGAAAAGGCGAGAGTTGCCTCAAATGAGTTTGCGGGTAAATCATATATTGACTTGTCGTTTTATTTCGCAAAATGTCGTGACCAGATTTTGGAGTGCGAAAAGTTTTGTGCAGACAAGCAAAAGCTTGAAATAATCTACCTTTCAAACGGGGAGGAAACCTCGATTATTGCCTCACCGAAAGAGGTAAAATATTTTAACCGCAGAATTTGTTTCAGTGTGTATTCGCAGTTTAACGATCAACTTACGGAAATTCCGATTGATAATATCAAAAGTATTAAACAACTTCCGATTGTTACAAAAAATTCATCGCATACAACCTCTGTTGTTTTTGCCTTGAAGAACAGACTCGCAAAGTCTTACAAACTCAAGGACGGCGAATATTCCAACGGGTTTGATAAAGACGGAAATCTGATTGTTGCAAATGATGCCGAAGATTTGGATATGTTGATTGCAAGATTGATGAGATATGGCGAAAATTGTACAATTCTTTCACCAAAATTCCTCCGTGACAGAATGCTTGATGTGATTTCAAAATGTATTGAAAACTACGATTAATTGCAGGTTTTACTAATCCTTAATTATTTCTTAATTATTCACGGCGGCTAAACCTATTGATTAGTTTTTTTGTTGATGATATAAAAGTCATGTTATAGATTTACAAAATAAGAAGGAGTAAAAACTTATGGTAAATGTAGCAATTAACGGATTCGGAAGAATCGGTAGAAACACACTTAGAGCCGCTATTAAAGAAGGCATTTTTGACAAAATTAACTATGTAGCTATCAACGACCCAGGACTTAAACCTGAAGATGCTGCAAGAATTTTCAAATATGACTCTGTTATGGGCAAATTCGACGGTACTGTAGAAGCTTACGATGAAGGTATCATCGTTAATGGCAAAAAAATCAAATTCTTTGCTGAAAAAGATCCTGCTCAGTTGCCTTGGAAAGATTTGGGTGTAGAAGTTGTTGTTGAATCAACAGGTTTCTTCACAGATGCAGAAAAAGCAAAAGCTCACATCGCAGCCGGTGCTAAAAAAGTTATCATCTCAGCTCCTGCTAAAAACGAAGACAAAACAATCGTTTTGGGTGTTAACGAAAAAGAATACGATCCTGCAAAACATAACGTTATTTCAATGGCATCTTGTACAACAAACTGCTTAGCTCCTGTAGCTAAAGTTATCAAAGAAAAATTCGGTATCGTTAAAGGTTTGATGACAACTGTTCACTCTTACACAGGCGACCAAAGAATTTTGGATGCAGGTCACAAAGACCCACGTCGTGCTAGAGCTGGTGCTTTGAACATCGTTCCTACAAAAACAGGTGCTGCTAAAGCTGTTGCTCTTGTTATCCCTGAATTGAAGGGTAAATTGGACGGTTTCGCAATGAGAGTTCCTACTCCGGATGTTTCACTTGTTGACGTTGTATTCGAAACTGAAAAGAATGTAACTGTTGAAGAAGT
>ONYB01000183.1 GCA_900321895.1 uncultured Brachyspira sp. | reverse complement strand
TGCAATCCGTGAAGGCGGCCACACAGTTGGTGCCGGTGTTGTAGATAAAATTATTGAGTAATAATTTTATTCATAACCTATAAGATTAAAGAGTCGACACTCTAGTGTGTCGACTCTTTTTTGTTATGATTTATGTTAAGAATAGTTAAGAAAATTATAATTTTTATATACAGAATAGGCAATTTTTCATCACGAAAATTTTTAATATAAATGTAAGGGATTTAAAATCAGGGAACAAAAAAAGGAGTTATTTATGGCAAGAGTTTTAATTTCAATGCCTGAAAGATTTTTAGACGAAATTGACATCGTAGCAAATTCAGAAAATCGTACAAGATCAGAATTAATCAGGGAAGCACTTCGTACATATATGTACAGAAATCAAGTTAGAAATTCTAAAAAGGCAATGCAAAACGCAGAGATTTTAGAGTCACTACTTGGCTAAATTGAAAAAGTAAGCTATAATGATAGCAGCAAAGGATAGGGGAAAATGAAGAATTTGGAAAATAGGGAAAATGGTTACATAATGTCATCGATTGACGAATACTTTGATATTTTGGATAAAGAATCTCAAAAACGTTCGCAGATGGTCGCAAAATCGCTGACAAAATACTTGAAAAGAATTCACACACATACAAAATTTGATGAATTAAAATTGTCAGCTGTCAACTAGGTAAAAATTTAATAGGGGAAAATTTAAGGCGGTGCTTGAAATCAAGCACCGCTCTTTGATTTTATAATTAGTCTTTTAGCAGTAATTCCGCAAGCGGAGATTCGGTTCTGCCGTTGAGATATTTGCTGACTTTTTGAAGTTTTTGTGCAATGAGCTCCATGTTGTCTGTCCAGACGAAGTTGTTCAAAACGTATTTTTCAGCTTTGTCAAAGTCGCCGTCGATTTGAATTCTGATAATTTCTGAAAGCATTTCTTTTGCAATCGGAACTACTTTGTCTATGTTGACGTGAATTTTTCCGTCAATGATTACGTATGCTCCACGGTCTGCAAAATATTTATTCTGCATAACCGTACGAACTCTGTGTGCCTGACTTAGTGTCGGTTTTGATTTCAAGAAATTGTCAGCAACCGTGGTCACAATAATTTGTTTACGCTGTTCTTCTGTGTACATGCCAAGCTCGGTTAGCAAATCGACAAATGCCAAAGAGCCCATGTCAGCTTTGTTTTCCTCAATTATGTTTCTGTATTTGCCAAGAGTTTCGCAGGCTTTTTTAGGCCCGAGCGAGTGAGCGTTTTCGTGCCCGATTGTGAACCAGTGGTCAGCCTCATCGAGATAGTATTTGTGCTGTTCTTTGTCTAAGATTTCGTCCAGACGTTCTTGTAATTTCGCAATATTGCTGATGAAACGAATTTGCCTATGGTAAACGTTACGTCTGCCACCACCGATTTTTAGAGATAATTTGTCGTCGTTCGGCAAATTTTCGGCAAGAGTAATTCCGCCTCTGTAAGCCCCGACATCTCCAGCAACGGCAACTAAGTCAACGTCAACCATTGTTTGTTTTGTATCGCCGGTTGTTGAAATATTTTGTTCATATTCATCTGCAAACGGCATATTTTTTGCAAGTTCAGGCAAATATTTTTTTATTGCCATAAGTGCTTCCGTACCTTTTTTGTTGACAATTCCGACTCTGCCACCGAGAAAATCCTTTGGTGTCGGGGTAATTTCGTGAGCGTTTAAAAGCTCTGAAAGCTCTTTGTTTTCAGCAATAGTGCCCGTCATTTCATCTTCGTAGTTTTCTCGAGTAATTGTGAATTCCAAAGGTGTGTCTTGTAAAGTTGCCCATTTCTTGTCGGCATAAGCGTCAAGCATCGGGTCAGCCTCTCTCAAGGCTTTAGCCTGCAATTCAAGATATTCGTTGAAATCGGCGTTGGTAGAAGTTTCTCTTGCCAAGTCGAGTTCATCTGCCATTTTCGCAAAATCTTCTTTGAATTTGTCGATATAGTCAATTCCGATGAGCTTGTCCCCATTGCGTTCTACTACAGATCGTTGAGTGAGAATTTTTTTAACGTCGTCGATTTTACCTTCGTTAATCATTTTGGTTAAAATTGCGTGAAATTCTTCTTTTGAAAGATCTTCTGGATAAACCCCTTTGCCGAGGTGCTCGGTCAAACCTTTTGCAAGATTGATTTTGTTCGACATCGTGTCGATTGCATTGATACCTTTTTGAGCATCAAATAGAATTTTGGTTAACTTTGCATCTTCGTTGCCGTTTTCGATTTCTTTTTCTAAAAAGGCTTTAAAATCAAGGTTGTGCGGATTATCAATTTGCATATTGATTTTTTCTAAAATATAAGCTGCTCTAACCAAGTGTTTTAGTGCATTTTTGTCGCCATCTGCAAGTTCTGTGTACTCCGGAGCGTCAGGCGTAAGCATTTTTTTTGTATTCAAATAATCTTTATTTGTGCGTTTTTCCAATTCTTCTCTCGAAAGATTTAGTGTAAAATCTTGCATAAACTCTCCTTCTTGTTTCATTACAAGTCGATTATACAGTTTTTTCCGAACTTTTGCAACAAAATTTTTTGAGAAGTGACCTGAAACCAACGCTGCAATCCGAATTCTGCCAATGGAAATTCCTATTTGTGATAGGTTTCACCCTTGATAATTTTAAAAGCCCGATAAATTTGCTCGACGAGTAAAAGTCTTGCAAATTGGTGCAAAAACGTCATTTTAGACATACTCATTTTTAAATTTGAGCGTACAGAAACTTTTTTTGAAAGTCCGCAAGAAGAACCGATTACAAAGACGATTTCGCTTTGACCTTCGTTTGTCAGGCTATTAATCTTTTTTGCAAATTCTTCCGACGAGAACTGTTTACCGAGAATTTCCATTGTAATCACGAATGATTGCGGCTTGATGTGCGAAAGAATTTTGTCTCCCTCCTCATCAAGAACCCGTTCCGTCAGGTGCTCATCTTTTATTTCGATTGGAGAAAGTTCTATAATTTCAACACTGGCATAAGGTGTCAAACGTTTTAAAAATTCGTCGATACCTTCTTTCAAAAATTTTTCTTTAATTTTCCCGAGTGCAATGATTTTAATTTTCATTTTTTGATAAATAGATTGATTGTGACGGGAAGGCGAAATCAAGCCCTTCTTCCCTGTATTTCTTGATTATTTCAAAAAGAATTTCTTCTTTCATTTTTCTGAATTTGTTGATGTCTTTTGTTTTCAAGTAGGCATTTGCCGTGATGTTAATTGAACTGTCGGCAAGTTTGTCCAAAAATACGATATAATCGGCGTGGACATTCGGGTTTGAGTGAAAAATTTCTTCAATAATTTGAACAGCACGCTTGAGCTTTTCGTCTGAGGTGTCGTAGGTGACGCCGAAGGTTTCGTAAAATCTTCTGCGGTGGATTTTTGAGATGTTGACGATATTTCCTCCGGCGATAGTTCCGTTAGGTATAATTGTAACCGCATTATCGAGAGTTCGGAGTTTAGTGGATCTCATGTTTATATCTTCAACCGTTCCTTCGAGTCCGCTGATTTGAATGTAATCCCCGATTTTATATGATTTGTCGGAAATTATGGCAAGTGTTCCGAAAATGTTGGCAATAGTTGTATTTGCAGCAAACCCGACTGCCAAACCGGTAATTCCGAAACCTGCAATTAATGACGATACAGAATATCCGTGGTTTTGTAAAAATGCGGCAAGCATTATAAAGAAAACGACAGATTTAATAATTCTTGAGAAAATCGGTAAGATTTTTACCATTTGATCGTTTTTGTTTTTTTGAATTCTAGCTTTGATTTTGCTCTCAAAGACATCCGTCAATTTAAACAGAATGCCCAAAACGATGATATTTGTAATGACTTCTACGATTAGCCCGAAGTGGATTGATTCCAAGACTTTTTTTATATCGTCGAGATAGTCCGTAATTCCGAGAATTATTTCTTTTAAGTGCATATAATTTTCCTTATAATACTGTCCTTTTGATATTAACAAAACGGTGTTATTTTTTCAATAAACCGACTTGGAATTTGTTTTTCTTTTGTTACAAATTTGAAAATTTTGGAAAGAAAATATATTATATAATAAGTAACAGGATTAGGTTTTTTATGAAGAAGATATTTAAATATTTACTGATTTTTTTGTTTTTAATATTTACATTTACTCTGAAAGCTAATGCGGAAGAGATTTTTAGAATTACCTCAGCAAACTTTGATACCTCCAATGCGATGATTATGTTGAGTGCAAAGGAAGGAAATGCGGGAACTATAATGGAGTCCGTCAAATTGGTGACGTTGGAAAATCCGAAGAGAGCTTATTTTGATATAGATTCTGCGGTGTTGTCTATTCCGAAACAGGATTGGACTTTTAATTCGCAGGGAATTAAACATGTTAAAATCAGTCAGTTTTCGACCAATCCGAATAAAGTTCGAGTCGTGATGTATTATGACGAAGGTTATGATATTTCGCAGGTCAAATTCTTGAGGTTGAAGAATAACATTATTTTGAAACTCAAAAACAACGGCTATAGCGATACCTATTTTCAAAACACATATCGTGATGAACATGCTTCTTCGAGCGATTTTTATGAATATTTGACGGTTACGACTCCTGTTACAAAAAAGGATGCTGCGGACGATATTGTTGACCAACTTCAAAGAGCCTTCAATACGACAATTCCGAAACTCACAACACCTGAGCAGTCAGAGAAATTGCAATTAAGACTTAATACAAAATATTATATCGAAAATGTTACCGCAAAGCCTAATGCTGTTTTGATAAACGGGTTCGGTGCGTTGACGATTGAAAAACCGTTGATTTTGACAAATCCGTCAAGAATTGTGTTTGACCTCTCAAATACTCTTGTCGCTCAAAATTTGCGAAACAAAACATTCAAGCTTAATGATACGGATTATTTTAAAATCGGTCAATTTTCTGTAAATAAGGCGAGAGTTGTAATTACAACAAATGCCGTAGAAGATTATATCCCGATTTTCTCGAGCGATAATCAGTCCTTGTTGATCGCAAATTACAAAACAGTAAAAGCGTCGACACTTTATTCGAATACGAACAATATGATTGCGTTCAGCAACAAAAAAATTGACGCTCAAACCAGTGCGATGACTTTATCTTTTAACGCTCCGGTGGTTCATGGTATCGACAGAACCAATACGGAAGCGATGATTTATTTGTATAATACGAATAATTATAACGAAACAACCTTCAAAAATACCTTTGCAAATACTGCGTTTGCCAAAGCAAAAGTTGAGCTTATTCCGCAAATCGGGTTGAAGGTTTCTGTGCCTATTCAACAAAACAGTTTGATTAATACCTATCTGGGTGCGGACGGAAAAACGATAAAGTTACAGGTTAAAGCTCCAAAGGCAGCTACTACTGTAGCGACAACAAAGCCTGCAACCACGACTACTGTCACAACACATGCAGTAACGACTAAAGTTCCGAAAGGTACAAGAAAAGTCGTAATTGACGCAGGTCACGGTGGTTCTGACTATGGTGCTATCAGAAACGGTATTAATGAAAAAGATATTACGCTTGATGTTGCAAAAAGAGTAGAAGCACTCTTGAAAAAAGAAGGCTATGCTGTTAAAATGACACGTACGAGCGATGTTTATGTTTCGTTGCAAGGCAGATGTGATATCAGCAACGCTTACGACCCTGATATTTTTGTAAGTATTCACGTAAATTCGAGCGTTCGCCCTGAAATTACCGGTATAGAAACTCACTACTATCATCAGGAAAGCATGAGCCTTGCACAAACACTTCATTCGTCATTGGCAAGTAATATTAATTCCAAAAACAGAGGTTTGTTTAAATCGAAGTTTTATGTAATTAACCACACTACAGCTCCTTCAATTTTGATGGAAATCGGATTTATTTCAAACGATGGCGAAAGAGCTCAGTTGGTAAGTGAAAAGAGAAAACAGGATACTGCAAGAGCGATTGCAGAAGGAGTGAAAAATTATTTCAAGCAAAATAAATAACAACCCCATAGGATTTTTTGATTCAGGTGTCGGCGGATTGACGGTGTTGAAGAAGTTCAGAGAAGTTTTGCCGAATGAGGATTGCCTGTATTTTGGCGATACTGCTAACATGCCTTATGGCGAAAAATCCAAGGCTGAATTGATAAAATTTTCAAATAAGATTTTTAAATTTTTTGAGGAACGCAACGTGAAGGCGGTCGTAATGGCATGCAATACGACATCTTCCAATGTTTACGACACCTTGAAAAATAACTATAATTTCAAAATTTATCCGATCATCCAATCTGTTACGGGGCTTTTGGCAAACCTTCAGATTGAACGCCTTGGTGTTTTTGCAACCCATGCAACTATTAATTCGCACGCTTACGCAAACGGGGTTCACAAAAATAATAAAAAAATGGAAGTTCTCGAAATTGCTTGCCCAGACTGGGTTAAGATTGTCGAAAGCAAAACTGAAAACAAACCCGCAAGCTTGGAATTGATAAAAGCAAAGGTTGGTGAGATGATGAAATTTCGGCCTGAAAAAATTGTGCTCGGATGCACGCATTACCCATATTTGACCGAACAACTCGGCAAATATGCTCCTGCGGAATTATTTATCAATCCTGCCGAAAGTTTTGTAAATTACATCAAAAAAGATTTGGAAAAATTAAACCTTTTGACAGACAAAACAACCGAAGGATTTGAAAAAATCTACGTAAGTGCAAACCCTGAACAGTTTATGGCTGCTGGTTCAATGTTTTATGAAGTCAAAGAGTTGCCGGAACTCGTAAAATAGAGTGACTTAGTAGTTCGTTTTTTCAACAAACTTTTGGCAAGCTTCAAAGGTTTCAAAAGTCTTCACTTTGTCCGAAATATTTAGCTTTTCGGCTGTAATGTCGATTGCGGTTATGTTTTCTTTGATTGCGTAAATCGGAATGTTTCTTTTAATCGCCTCAAAAACAGGAATACAACCTAAAGCGTCGTAAGGTGTTATTAAAAAATCAACATCATTTATGGAAATTCCGCCGTTTGTAGTGAATTTCGGAGCGTTTGAAAGTCCGAGCAAGACGCATGGCAAAAATGTTGGCGTGATGTATTCGGAGGCTGATTTTGGGTTTACTAAGTCTGAATAAATTGTGTAATCCTCAAACGCGGGGGAGTGTGCCGTCGGAATTTTCAAGTTTTTTGAAATATAGTGCGAAATTATTGCCTCAATTCCGCCTACAGGGTCGGTTCCTTCGCCTGAGGCGTAGTCTTCGTTCATATTCTCAGGGTCGTCAAACATGCAAACGATTGCGATGGCGTCCGCACCTTGTGCCAACAGCTTTTTTGACGACTCAAGTACGGTTTGCATATTTTTTACACTGCCTGCCGAAATTCCGTTTTCGTCCAGAGAAAATTCAACTCCGACTTCTTCCTCGGTAATTTCGTATCTCATAATATCAACGCCGTAGACGGTTTTGACTGCGTTGAAGGTGTTTATGTGAACATTTAAAACATCTTTTGGAATAGCTTTGTCGAAAACAATCCCGACTTTGTTGTCAGAAGACGGCAAAAGGTTGATTTCGCCTTTGCAAAAACTGTCTAATGAATAGCCTTCCACGTAGAACATTTTGTCGTTAATTGCAGAAAATCCGCCTGCGTTTACAACATTCGGGTTTACTATGAGTTTTGCTGTTTTTGTGAAGTTTCTTACATAACATCCGGCATCACCTGCGTAACCACCGATAGCAGCACCAATTCCGGTTGGGATAATACAAATTCCGAGTTTTTCTTTGTCGTTAATCATACCTTTAATTATACAACGAAAAAAGCGGCATAGTTGCCGCTTTCCAAAATCTCGAAATATTAAATTGTTCTCTACTGTTGTGCACCTCCGTATGTAAAATCTGTCTTAACATTAGTTTGCAATAACTTAGTCCATGTGGATTCAAACGTAGTGACTTCATTAAGTCTGGTTTCATAATTGTTTTTGTCCAATTCAAGTTCTGTTTCCCAGGAATTTAAGTTAGCAAGCTCATACTCACGTTCTTTCTCCATTTGTTCGGTAATATTTTGATATTCCGTTTGGTCAATGGTATCATTTTCGTATTGATAGTAATAATTTTGAAGTTTCGTGTTGTATTTTGATTGGATGTTAGATGAATCCTTTGATGCGTTGAGCATATCAAACATAATGTCTGACAATTTTTCATTAATCATAGATTTTTGTTTGGTATACATCAATAAAGTTTCTTGAATGTTAGAAATAGCCATAACTCTCGCCTTTCTTATTTTATTCTCTCTCGTACTTATATAAAAACATTTGAAATCTTCGGATTTCACAAAAGGTTATTTCTGTTACAAAAGTTAATAATGCCTAAAGCTGTAGTAGGCGTGGGGGCTTTCGGAAAGTGAATAGGTGAATAAGTGAATAAGTTCTTTTCGTTCGCTTCGCTCAAAAATAACTTTGGTGCAACGCACCCGATATGCACTTATTTACTTATTAACCTATTTACTTATTCACTTCTACTAAAATTAAGCATTCTTAATAAATAGCGATAATCTCGTATGTTTGGG
>ONYB01000170.1 GCA_900321895.1 uncultured Brachyspira sp. | reverse complement strand
TTTCAAAATCTGATCATAAGCTGATTTTTGGTTTGCGTCATTCGGATTATATCTTGTAACCGCAGCAGTACCGACAAAAGTAGGAACACCGGTTGCCGAATAATAATCACCATAATCACCTTTACCTTCAAGTGTTGCTTGAGTTACGAAGTGAACAGTTCCGCTTGAATCGGTGTAACATCTCAAATTGTCTGTATCTTCTGCAATCGCAGGGTAATCTTTTGCAAGCTGATCAAGTGCTTTTTTTTGGGCCTCATCAGCCGAATTGTATTTGCTGACGACATTACCGTCGACAGTATAAGTTACATCACCTGTCGGTTTTGTTTCATCAATACTGCTTCTTGCAATCAGTTGAGCACTTGTTGCTTGTGTTGTCGGGTTGTAGGTATAACCCTTTGCGTCACCCGAACCTTTCAAATCTGAAATTGTCGTAAAGTGAATTACGTTGTCTGAATCAATGTAGTATCTGATATTTGAGCTGTCAATATCTGCAAGTTCAGGGTAATCCTGTACTATTTGGTTGTACGCAGTTCTTTGTGTTACGTTGTTCTGGTCGTACGCAGAAACTCTGCTTCCGTTAACAGTGTATGTAGATTCTTGAACAGTATCAATTCTTGATTTGTCAAGGGTTGTTTTTGTAGAAGTATCACCGATTGCAACCTGCGGGTTTGCAAGTTTGTTTTGAATACCTGTATAAACATCAGAGTAGTGATAGTGTGTAATCAAGTAGTTGTAGCCGTCAGGGTCGTTTTCGAGTTTTGACATACCGGTAATCGTTTCTTTTTCCATACCTTCATCATAAGAATAAACGATTTCGGTATAATCCTGAGTGCTCGGAGCTGTCGGAACTTCCAGGGTCAAAAGGTCGTTAAATGTATTTGCACTCTGGTTAGAAAGTGCAGTACGTTCTTGGTTAATCTGTTGACCTTCATATTCAACGTTTGTCTTTCTCGCGGTTAATGCTAAATATCTCGCCTGTGAAGCTGCCATACCCATAAGCTGCTCTCCTTTAATATAATCTTCTTATCTACTCTACATCTACTGTTATAATCATGTTTTCAAAAATGTCAACATGGCTATACTAGATTATACGTTAATATTAAGATATATATACAGAGATATCGCAAAAAATCCTTCAAACGGTGTAGATTTATTCGTTGATAATCTTCAAAATCTGCGGAAATGCTTTTATGACTGCCTCCATTTGCAAATCATTGCCACCTTTTTTATTTGAAGCAAAAAGGGTGGTTTCGCCCGTCAAACCTCGCTCACGTTCAGGGTTTATGTATGTAAGTTCAGAAATATTGTCTTTAACTACTTTGATTTTTGTATTTTTGAGAACAGCCATTGCCCAAAACCAAATATCATCGGCTTTTGGTGCAAGTTTTGTAAAAAGTTCAACGTTACAAATGTCTTTTGCCAAGCTGTGCGGAGGATAGAGAACAGCTCCTGCACCTGTGAAAAAGTTTTTGTAATCAATCGTTTCACCCTTGATTTTCTTTTTCCACTTTTTGTAAATTTCTATATTGCCGTTTTGGTCGGTTTTGACCTTGTGTGCTCTGTGGCAAGAAATCGCATTCGGCGTTTCAAGATAGCTTTTGTAGAGTTTTTCAAGGAAATCTTTTTCATAAAAAATGTCATCGTCAGTTGTGACAATTATGTCATTCGGAAATTCATTTAGCGACGGGATGAGTTTTTTGTATGAATAAAGATTTTCACACCATTTTATGCTTAGCCCGTTGGCTTTGAGTTTAAGTACACTTTGCGGAATATCGTCCTCCCTGTTCGGAAATTGGTCTTCTGCAAGCCACAAAACCACCTCATCGGGTTTATAAGATTGATTGAGGAGTGAATAAATGCAGTAGTGGATGTCGTGCATCCTCTCGGGAAACGACGTCAAAGACACGATTACCTTCGGGTTGCGTTCCTCTCTATTGAGCCCGAAATCAGTAAAATTTGTAAGCTTTTCATCCAATTCTGATTTGTTGATTGATTTCAGACTGCATTTTTTCTTGAATAAATTTTTCCAGTTAAACATAATTCTCTCCTTTTCAAAGGATATGATATAAAAGCCGCACTGTCAACTTTGCACAATATTTTTTCGTGTTAAAATGTAGAAAAATAAAAAAGGAAGTATGGATATGGAAATCAAGTCGTGGGAAGATTATTTTTTAGATATGGCAAAAACTTGTGCAAGTCGTTCAAACTGCTTGCGAGCACAAGTTGGTGCGGTAATTGTAGGAGAAGACAAAAAAATCAAAGCAACGGGCTACAACGGAACACCTACCAAGGTTGAATCCTGTGCAGAACGTGGAATTTGTTACCGCATAAAAAACAACATCCAATCAGGCACAAGATACGAAACCTGTCGCTCAATACACGCAGAACAAAACGCCATAATTCAAGCCGGACAAGACCGCTGTATGGGTGCAACAATGTACATCTGGGGACACAATTTTATTTGTATTCTTTGCAAAAGATTTATTGTGCAATCAGGAATTAAAAGTGTAGTGTTGAGAAAAGATGAAAACTCCCCGATATTGCACGTAACAGTCGATGACATACGCCGAGAACTGGAAGCTGTCTAGTTCGGCAAAACTTTTTAACTTACGCAACTATACTTTGGTGAAGGCGGGAAGCTCTGTTTCCACTCAAGATATTTTTCAACTTCATAATCGCCTGTGCATGAAGTTGGCAAACTCGAGATTCTGACATGTTTATCGTCGAACCGATTTCCTTCAATGTCATGTTCTCTTGATAGTAAAGAACCATTATAATTCTTTCTCTCTCCGGTAATCTCTGCAATGCCCTCTCCAATTCCTGTTTAACATTCTTCTCTTCCATATTCTCTTGCGGATTGAGTTTGTTGGTGTCTTGAATAGTGTCGATAATCTCGACGCTGTCATCGTTTGCACCCTTTCTGTCATAAATAGACGTCATAACAGTATCTTCCGAGAGAATTTGGTTAACTTTTTCCACATCCATTCCAAGATAATTTGCAACTTCCGTTGTCGTCGGCATTCTGCCGATTTCTTGTTTAAGATGTTCTTGTGCTACCTTAATTTCTTTAATCTTTCTTCTTACACTTCTCGGCAAAAAGTCTTCGGAGCGAATTCTATCAAGTATCGCACCACGAATTCTAATCAAGGCATAAGTTTCAAATCTGGTATTTCTTTGGATTGAAAATCTCTCGATTGCATTAATCAAACCTTCCACACCGTAGCCTGCAATATCCTCAACAGAAATCGTCGAAGGTAATGTAACCTTAATTCTGCCAACTACATACCTGATAAGGTAAATATACTGAACAATCAAGGCATCACGTATCTGTTTGTTATTTTTGTCTTTAAAATAACTTTCCCATAACGCCGTCAATTCCTCTTCCGAAAGTCTTTTTATGTTATTGTAAGATGTAAAATCAAAGCCTTGATCCATTAATCCACCCAAGATTGTGTAACATTTCTTTACATTATTATTTTATACAATCCTGAAAATGGAACATCATTTAAAAAGATGAGAGTTTTACATTTGTCTAAAGTTTGTGGTGTAGAAAAACTCAAGAAAATTTAAAAATTGTATGTCCGAACAACACTAGATATTTTTTTCTCTTGCCAAAATTGAATTTAAAAATTTCTTTCTTGTCACGGTGAAAACGATACGGGGTCTGCCCTCTCACCTCATTGAACATTTTGGAATAAAGGACATGGTCTTCAGGAAAACGCCATGGCTTTTTAATCAAATGAACAATCAAATGCTTTTTATTTTCGTCGTAATTTTCAAGATATGCATGCTTTAAGTTCTCCGGTAAATTGTCAATAATCTCGTCTTTGACAACCAAAACCGCCTCTTCCGGTGCTAAAACCTTTGTTTTTCCTCGACAAATATAATTGAAACAATCCTGCTCGTTAAAAGCAAAATCTATCTTGTTAAACAAATCGTACATCTTATTTTCGATATCATCACGACGCATTTCAGCCAAATTCATCAACAAAATTCCGCCGTTCAAATATTCGCTGAAATCTTCAAATTTTGTATATCCAAAGACTTCTTTGAAATAATCTTGCGAAGGAACACGCCCGCCATGCGTTTTTGAATTTTGTATTGTATTTTGCATAAAATTCACAATGAGCCCGCAATCACGAGCCCCAGCAAGGTAATAACCCGTCATGTCTTTGTTATACAAAGGTTCAAGATTGTCCGTCACCAAAATATCCGCATCAAGAAACAAAATCCTATCATCAGGGCAAAGAGTAGGCAATGCCACTGGGAAATACACGCTTTTCGATTTCCAACTGCCAGCACTCAAATGGTCGAACTTTCCTGTCATATCAATCCATTCGACAGAACAATTTTCTCCCTCATCAATCATGCCTGACAACTTTTTCATATCTTTTTTATCTAAATTATCATACATGATATAGAATTTTACATTTTTGTTGTGAAGTAAAATTGATTTTATCGTAACCGCCGCATAAGGTGCAAAGTTGGTGTCAAAACCCATCGCAATATTCATCATTTTGCTTGTTCCTCCTCTTTTTGCTCAGCCTCAACAGGTTTTCTGATAATTTCGAGTTTCGTAATTCTTGCACCGTCGATTTCTTTTACGATAAACGTCAAATTTTTCAAAGTTGCGGTATCGTTTACTTGAGCAATTCTACCGAGTAGTTTTACGACCATGCCGCCGATTGTATCAACGTCGTCGTCCTCAAACGCATCTTCATCAAGTCCGAAAAATTCTGCCATTTCATCCAATCGCATCATAGCGTTTGCGACATATCGGTTCTCATCAATTTCTTTGATTTCAAATTCTTCTTCTTCGTCAAATTCGTCTTGAACTTCTCCAAAGATTTCCTCAAGAACATCCTCCAAAGTGACAAGTCCTGACGTTCCGCCAAACTCGTCGATTACAATCGCCATTTGACCTTTGCGTTTTTTAAATTCCAAAACCAAATTATCCATTGTAATAGTTTCCGGCACAAGTAAAATATCTCTTAATAAGGATTTAATAGGTTTTTCTTCCTTGTTAACAGTAAGCGAATATAAATCCTTAACATGAATAAGCCCGACAATATGGTCTATTCCTTCACTATAAACAGGATATCTGGTATATTGATTTTCTGTTGCGATTTTATTTAATTCATCAAAAGTTATATCATCAGGAATACAAACCATATCGGTTCTCGGAATCATAACTTGCTTTGCTGTCAAATCAGAGAATTTGAATACATTATGAAGCATGTCTTTTTCGGTTTCATTCAAAACTCCACCGTTATAACTTTGCTTAACCAACATATCCAATTCTTCCGTCGAATGCACAAGAGAACCTTTGTGCGAATGAGGAATGTGCATCATATTCAGCAAAGTATTTCCAAACCCGTTCAACAACCAGATAAACGGATTAAAAATCCAAGTTATAAAATGCATCGGACGAGCGACAATAAGAGCAGTCTTTTCCGTATATTCAAGTGCGATAGATTTCGGAACAAGCTCACCGATTACAACATGTAAGAAAGTAATCAAAGCAAATGCAACAGACACTGAAACGGTGTGTGTTGCGATAGTTTGACTAATCCCCGGAAGGAATGTAAATAACGGCTCGATTATTCTTGCCAAAGTGCCTTCGCCGACCCAACCTAAACCGATACTGGAAATCGTAACACCCAGTTGAACTGCCGCAATAAATTTATCCAAGTCTTTTAGAGCTTCCATCGCAACTTTTGCGGTATCGTTTCCTTCGTTCACAAGTTGTTCAATTCTTGTTTTACGGACTTTTACCATTGCAAATTCTGAAGCCACAAAAAATCCGTTTGAAAGTAATAAAATTACAATTAAAATTGAGTTAAATAATAAACTGCCCGTCTCGTCCATGAAGTTAAATATATTCCTTTTTTAATATCCTATTTTACTGTTAGTATCCATTATAATAGTTTTATCAGAAAAATGCAACTCACCTATTTTACATCCAGTTCTCTCAACTGTGTATAAATCATTGTAGAAAATCCCTTTGTCGTAACCATATCAATAACTTTGTACTGATTTGGCTGAGCCAAAAGCGAAGGTGAAGAAATATGATAAATTCCATCCTGCATCTTTTCAAAGTTTACATGATAATGCCCTGAAACAACAGCTTTTACGTTCGGGTATTTTTTCAACATCTCAAGATATTCTTCAGCTTTATAAGTTCTGTGAGATTTTGTTTCGTTTGGCGAAAGTATTGGAAAATGTTGCAAAATTACGACTTGTTTTTTATTGTATTTTTTCAACTTTTTTTGCAACCAATCAAGAGTTTCTTTTTTGTAATAGCCGACCGTGCCGGGGATAAGCTCTTTTGCTCCGTCAACTACGATAAAAGCATATTCGCCCTTTGTAAAAGAATAATTTGGAGTTGTGTTTTTATAAAACAGATTATTATTTTTAACCACTTCAAAATATTCTTTTTTAGACAACCCGTTT
>ONYB01000101.1 GCA_900321895.1 uncultured Brachyspira sp. | reverse complement strand
CAACGGGAAAAGAATTTCCACAAGATCCTTATATTCAACTTCAAGAAGCTATCGAGGCAGATTTCCGCTCTTGGAACATTCCTCGTCCAGGTGCTTACAGAAACATGAACAAAATTGACCACAATTTCGGTACTGCAGTAAACGTTCAGTCAATGGTTTTCGGGAATATGGGCGATGACTGTGCAACCGGTGTTTCCTTCACCAGAAACCCTGCAACGGGAGAAAACAAATTCTATGGCGAATATTTGACAAACGCACAGGGCGAAGATGTTGTTGCGGGTATCAGAACACCTAAACCGATTGCGGAATTAGAACACGAAATGCCTGATTTATATAAACAATACGTTGACATTGCCAAAAAGCTTGAATTCGGCTACAAAGATATTCAAGATATGGAATTCACAATCGAAAAAGGTAAATTATATATTTTGCAAACAAGAAACGGCAAAAGAACCGGTACTGCCGCAATAAAAATTGCCGTTGATATGCACGAAGAAGGCATTATTACAAAAGAACGTGCAATTCAACTTGTTGACCCGTACACGGTTAACCAAATTCTTTTACCTTGCTTTGACACAAAAGCTCTAGAAGAAGCTCACAAAATTTGCCACGGGGTAAACGCTTCCCCAGGGGCGGCTGTCGGCAAAATTGTATTCGACACGGAAGAAGCTGCAACTCGTGGAGCAAACGGTGAAAATGTAATCCTTGTCCGTGTGGAAACTTGCCCTGACGATATCCATGGAATGGCAGTATCACAAGGTGTTTTGACCCTCCGTGGCGGTGCAACTTCTCACGCAGCAGTTGTTGCCAAAGGGATGGGCAAACCTTGCGTTTCCGGTTGTGAAGATATGAAAATTAATTTAGATAACGAAACTCTCATCGGTGCTGACGGAACTGTATATCACAAAGACGACGTTATTTCTCTTGACGGTGGCAAAGGTATCGTTATGGAAGGGGCAGTAAAACTTGTTGCTGCAAAAATTGATGACAACTGGAACAAATTCTTTACTTGGGTAAATGAAATTAAAAAATTAAAAGTTGAAGCAAACGCAGATACTCCAAAAGATATCGAAAATGCCCTTAAATTCGGGGCTGAAGGTGTAGGGCTTTGCCGTACGGAACACATGTTTATGGATCCTGACAGATTACCATGGGTTCAAAAAATGATTATTGCGGGAACTCCTGAAGCTAGAAAAGAAGCTTTGGACAAACTTCTTCCTATGCAGTATGCCGATTTCTATGCAATGTTTAAGGCTTTGGGCGACAAACCGCTTACCGTAAGACTTCTTGATCCGCCTTTGCACGAATTTTTACCGGACAAAGAAGCTCTTATCGCAGAAGTTGCTACACTAAAAGCTCTCGGCAAAGATTACAAGGACAAAGAAGCTCTCTTGCAAGTTGTAGAAAGTCTTTCTGAATCAAATCCGATGATGGGCTTGCGTGGTTGCCGTTTGGGCTTAACATATCCGGAAATCAACGAAATGCAAGTACGTGCAATCTTTGAAGCTTGTTGCGACTTGAAAAAAGAAGGTTATCCAGTTCAACCGTGGATTATGATTCCGCTAATCGGACACGTAAATGAATTAAAAGTTGCAAAAGAAATCCTTGTCAATGTTGCAGAACTTGTTATGGCTGAAAAAGAAATTAAGGTTGATTACAAATTTGGAACAATGATTGAAATTCCTCGTGCGGCTCTTACTGCGGATGAAATTGCAGAACACGCAGAGTTCTTCTCATTCGGCACAAATGACTTGACACAGATGACTTTCGGATTTTCAAGAGATGATGCTGAAGGTAAATTCCTCAACAAATACATTGATAAAAAGATTTTAACATTCAACCCGTTTGAAACTCTTGATACAAAAGGGGTTGGACAGTTGCTAGAAATCTCAATGGAAAAAGGCAAAAAAGTTAATCCGAAACTTGTTGGTGGGGTTTGCGGTGAACATGGTGGTGATCCTGATTCTGTGAAATTCTCTCACAAAATCGGCTTAGATTACGTTTCTTGCTCTCCGTTCAGAATTCCACAAGCTCGTCTTGCTGCAGCTCAAGCTGTTGTTGAAGGAAAATAATTTATTTGGATAAGGCGGCGGGACAATTTTCAAATTGCCCCGCCGCCTTTTTCTTGTCAAAATCCCCAAAAAGTTGTATTATTGTTTCATAGGAAAAGATTGAGCTAGAGGAAGAATTATGCCGTTTGAATTTGAAAGGCAAAAGATTAAAGATGTAATTTTAATAAAACCGAAGGTTTTCGGAGATAATCGCGGTTTTTTTATGGAAACCTATAAAAGATCGGATTTTGTCGCAAACGGAATTGTAGAAGAGTTTAATCAGGATAACCACTCAAAATCCGGAGCGAAAGTCTTGCGTGGTTTGCATTATCAGGCAAAACCTTACGGACAGGCAAAGATTGTACGATGCATTCGGGGCAGAATTTATGATGTTGCAGTAGATATTCGCCCAAAATCAGAAACCTTTGCTCAATATGTTAAAGTTGAACTTTCTGAAAATAACAAACACATGCTCTATATTCCGGAAGGCTTTGCACACGGCTTTGTGGTACTTTCCGAAGAAGCAGAATTATGCTACAAGGCAAGTGGGGAATACAGCCCAGAGGCTGATAGAGGAATTCTATGGTCAGATAATCAGATAAATATTGACTGGGGCATTGATTTTGAACCGATACTTTCGGAAAAAGACAGCACGCAACCTTTATTAAAAGAGATTTAACACCATAAAAGGAGAATTGAGAAATGACAACAATACTTGTTACGGGCGGTGCAGGATTTATCGGAAACTGCTTTATCAGACACATGTTACAAAAATATTCCAATTACAAGATTATTAACCTTGATGCCCTGACTTATGCCGGCAATCTCGAAAACCTTTATGATGTCAAAGATAATCCGAATTATGAGTTTGTGAACGGCGATATTTGCGACAAGGATTTGGTTACTCAAATCGTATCAGGTGTTGATATGATTGTAAATTTTGCGGCAGAAACCCACGTTGATCGCTCGATTACTGGGCCTGAAATTTTTATTGAAACAAATATAAAAGGAACGATGACGCTTTTGCAAGCTGCGAAGGAATTTAATATCGAACGCTACTTGCAGGTGTCGACTGATGAGGTTTACGGAACACTCGGGGATACAGGATATTTCACGGAAACTACTCCGCTTGCACCAAACAGTCCTTATTCTGCCTCAAAAGCGGGGGCGGATATGCTTGTCAGAGCTTATTATGAAACTTACAAAGTTCCGACGTTAATTACGAGATGTTCCAACAACTATGGACCATACCAATATCCGGAAAAACTCATCCCATTCTTTATTTCAAGGCTTTTGAGGGGTGAAAAAGTGCCTGTATACGGCGACGGGCTTAATGTTCGTGACTGGTTGTATGTATATGATCACTGTGCTGCTATTGATGCGGTTTTACACAAAGGTCGTGTTGGCGAAGTTTACAATATCGGCGGACACAACGAAAAAACAAACCTTGAAATTACACACCTTATTCTTGATGCGATGAATAAGGACGAAAGCTCGATTGAGTATGTTCAAGACAGGCTCGGTCATGACAGACGTTACGCAATCAGTAATGACAAAATCACATCCGAACTCGGTTGGAAGCCTTCCGTAACTTTCGAGGAAGGAATTTTGCTGACTATTGATTGGTATTTAAACAACAAATCGTGGATGGAATCGATTGAGCAAAGGAAAGGGCAAAGATTTTAATGAAGGTTCTTGTAACAGGTGCAAACGGAATGTTAGGGCAAGATTTGTGTCCGATTTTGGAAGATGAAGGCTACGAGGTTGTTGAAACCGATATTGAGTCGATGGATTTGACCAAGGCAGATGAAGTTGAGGCAAAATTCTCCGAAGTTAAGCCCGATTTAGTAATCCATTGTGCGGCCTATACTGCTGTTGACAAAGCAGAAGAAGAACCAAAAAAGGCTGAGCTAATCAATGTTTGCGGAACTGAAAATCTTGCAAAAGTTTGCGGCAAGGCAGATGTTCCGATTGTGTATATTTCGACGGATTATGTTTTTGACGGGACGAAAACCACACCATACACTCCGGACGATGTGCCGAATCCGCAGACTGTTTACGGTAAAACGAAACTGGGTGGTGAAAAGGCGGTTAAAAAATACTGCAAAAAGTATTATATTGCTCGCACAAGTTGGCTTTACGGGCACCACGGCAAAAATTTCGTAGAAACAATGTTGTCGCTTGCGGACAAGCCCGAATTGAAAGTTGTAGACGATCAGGTCGGTTGCCCGACATGGACTGTCGAATTAGCAAACGGAATTTTAAAACTCTTAAAACTGCCTTATGGCACATATCACGTGTGCGGTTCGGGTGCAATAAGTTGGTATGGGTTTGCAAAAGAAATTTTTGAACAGGCTGAAAAAATTTACGAAAAACCTTTTGGTGCGAGTTTGAAACCTTGCTCTACTGAGGATTTTCCTCGACCGGCAAAACGTCCGAAATACAGCGTTATGGAGAATGGAAAACTTTGTCGCAAATGGCAATCCGCCCTGCATGATTATTTGGAGTTAAGAGAAGAATAATATTTGAGCCGTACAAATGCGGGTGAGGGGTTAATTCAAAATTCGATTGTTATGCGATTCTTACGGTACTCTGTGCCTCAGAATGACATGTTTTTATAAAAGATAAGGATTTCTCTATCGCCTTATAGGCTTATCGCCTCTCAACATTCCTACATATCCAGTTTCAAATACTTCTTTTTTGTAAAATAACTGATTTTGGATTGAAGTCTTAGAAGT
>ONYB01000088.1 GCA_900321895.1 uncultured Brachyspira sp. | reverse complement strand
TGCTCAACGCAAAAGAGGAGAAAATGCTGGGCAAAGAAATCAGAGAGGGCGAGGAGAAAAATGCCGAAATAGCTAAAAGAAAGCTGGTTCAGGCAAATTTACGCCTTGTCGTAAGCATTGCAAAAAAATATATAGGGCAAGGCGTTCTTTTTATGGACTTGGTGCAGGAGGGTTCTTTGGGACTTATTAAGGCTGCCGAAAAGTTTGATTACACAAAGAATTTCAAATTTTCAACTTATGCGACGTGGTGGATAAAGCAAACAATAATGCGAGCAATAGCAAACAATTCAAAAACAATCCGCATTCCTGTTCACATGGCGGACAAAATCAGAAAATACAAGAAAATGTACTCAACTTTGTCGTTTGAACTAGGAAGAGAGCCGACGGATAGAGAAATTGCCTTGAAGCTGGGTCTGACTTTGAAAAATATTTCTGCGATAAAAAAAGCTATTATAAAAGAGCCGATAAGCCTCGAAACTCCGGTTACGGACGACTTGTGTGTAGGTGATTATATTGAGGATAAGAGTTACAATTCACCTGATACTCATTTGAAAAAAGTCGAGATAAAATCGGGCGTAAACAAGATTTTGGAAACCTTAAACGAAAGAGAAAAGAAAATTATCAACTGTCGCTTTGGGGTGAATGGTGAAACTCCGATGACGTTAGAGCAACTCGGTAAAAATATGGGGTATTCAAAAGAACGCATTCGACAACTCGAGGATGGGGCACTTACTAAAATTCGTGCAAAGACCGAACTAGCACATTATAGAGATTTTGTGGAATAAGGTTACTTCGCCCAAATCGAGCCCCACAAGCCCGCAAGTGTTGCAAGTTCGATTATACAAATTCAATATTTCTAATAGACAAAGCCGCTATAAAACTCTTCATGCCATCTGATTTCAGGTGGCATTTAATTTTACTTTCGGGATATTTTTTGTATAGCATTGCTGAAGAAATTACCGCCGCTTTTGAGGCTTCCAAAACCTCCATTTTTGAAAAATCAAGTTCAATATTTGAGGTTCTCGATTTTTTAATTTGTTCTCTTATGGAGTTTAAATTTTCTCTCTCTAATATCGCTGTCATACCTGTTTTGTCGTCAAATTTTTCCAAAAGTTTAACTTTTGTAGCAAAACTACACTTTTTATAGGATTTTATAGTATAATAACTTTAAGACGAGGTGAAACTATGATGACAATCGCTGGTATGAATGAACTTGCAAAAGAGGTTTTCGATATTGAGGCAAATTCGATTTTGCGTTTGAAAAACAATATCGGAGAAGATTTTGATAAAGCAATAGATATGCTGTACAACTGCAAAGGCAGAGTTATTATTACAGGCATGGGAAAATCAGGGCTTATCGGTAAAAAAATTGCCGCAACTCTGACTTCGACCGGAACGCCTTCTTACTTTTTGCACCCTGCGGAAAGTACCCACGGGGATAGCGGTATTATTACAAAAGAGGATGTTGTTATCGCTATTTCAAACAGTGGCGAAACTCAGGAACTTTTGAACCTTTTGCCTTTGATAAAAAGATTTGGCGTAAAAATGATTGGTATGACAGGAAAAATCCATTCTACACTTGCTCAAGCAAGTGATGTGGTTTTGGATATTTCGGTTGAAAGAGAAGCATGTCCGCTTAACAAAGCTCCGACTGCATCTACGACTGCAACATTGGCAATGGGCGATGCTCTTGCTGTTTGTCTTTTGAAAAAACGTGGTTTTACAGAGGAAGATTTCTTGATTTTCCACCCGTCGGGTGCGTTGGGCAAAGGTTTCTTGTACAAGGTTTCGGATTTGATGAAAACCGACGATTTGCCTGTTGCTCATGAAAATGACAAATTTAATGACGTTGTCCAAATTATCACTGACCACAAACTCGGCATGGCGATGATTTTGAAGGCTGACGGCGGACTTGCAGGGGTTTTGACAGACGGTGACATCAGAAGAACTTTGATGAAATACGGTAACACTTCAAACCTTGTAATAAAAGATGTTATGACCGTAAATCCGAAACGAATTACCGCAAATTCTTACGGGGCGAGTGCTTTGAATTTGATGGAAAAATACTCTATTACGGCGTTGGCTGTCGTTGATGAAAATGACAAACCGATTGGCGTAATTCATATTCATGATTTGTTGAAAGCAGGGGTGGCATAATGATTAAACTTGCAGCATTTGACGTTGACGGCGTAATGACCGACGGAAGTATCACTTACGATGACAACGGTGTTGAATACAAAACTTTTAATGCAAAAGACGGGCATGGGTTGGCTATGCTTAAAAAGTCAGGCGTGATTACGGCGATTATCACGGGACGAAATTCGGGAACGGTCGCAAGACGTGCAAAAGATGTCGGAATTGAAGAAGTTCATCAGGGCGTGCATGACAAATTGGCTGTCTTAGAGGAACTTTTGAAAAAATATAACCTTGAATATGCTCAAGTTGCGTATATGGGGGATGATATTCCGGATATTTGCGTTCTTGAGAAAGTCGAGATTGCCGGATGTCCAGCCGATGCTGTCGATGAGGTAAAAGAAATCGCAAACTTTGAAGCCTCTAAAAACGGCGGTTGCGGTGCCGTCAGAGAGTTTTGCGATTGCATTTTGAAACAAAATCAAAACTAAGTTAAAAATATTTATATAGGGGAAATATTATGTACGAAATAAAAACACAAGCATTTTTTTCAGCAGCTCACCACCTTTTGAACTATGACGGTGAATGTGAAAACCAACACGGGCACAACTGGATGGTTGAGGCTTATGTTTCAGGCGAAACCTTGGACAAAAGCAACATTTTGATTGATTACAAGGTTTTGAAAAAAGAATTGAATGCCGTTTTGGATATGCTTGATCACAAAGATTTGAACGAACTTCCGGAGTTTGAAAATGAAAGCCCGTCAAGCGAAATGATTGCGGCATTTATTTACGGAAAATTGAAGGAGAAAATCGTTCAGCTCAGCAAGATTTCGGTTTGGGAAACTCAAACTTCTTGTTGCAGTTATTTTGAAGCTGAATAAAGCGGACTATCAGATTAGGGATTTTTAGAGGAAAGAAGAAGAGAAAATGAATTTTATACAGACAATTTTAATGGGAATTGTTCAGGGTTTGAGCGAATTTTTACCGATTTCAAGCTCTGCACATCTTGTTTTTACATCAAATTTTTACAAAGTTTTAAAAGGTATTGAGATTGCAAAACAATCTAACGAAGAGGTTTTCTTGGATATCATGCTCCACCTCGGAACTTTGGTTGCGGTTTTGATATTTTTCAGAAAAGATATTTGGAGAATTTTGAAGGCGTTGGTTGTGGCTTGTAAAAACAGAGATTTTTCAAATCAGGATGCAAAAATCGGTTTGTATATTATCGGCGGTACAATTATTACCATTGCATTGGCGTTGCCGTTTGAAAAGGTTGCGGATTATCTCGTTTACAGTCCGCAAATTGTCGGCATGCTCCTTGTGATTACGGGTGTTGTCCTTTTTGCAAGCGAATATATGTCAAAGCACATGCCGGCAAAAAAAGAACATATTGATTTGAAAAGTTCAATTTTAATCGGGCTTGCACAAGGCTTGGCTGTCCTTCCGGGATTTTCTCGTTCGGGTTGGACGATTGCAACAGGTTTGTTTTCAGGTTTGGACAGGCTGACTGCCGCAAGATATTCTTTCTTGTTGAGTATTCCGATTATTCTCGGGGCGTCTATGGTTTATCCGTTTATAAAAATTGATGTAGCGGAAGCTGTCACATATAACTGGACTGCAATCATTGCAGGAACGGTAGTTTCAGGACTT
>ONYB01000169.1 GCA_900321895.1 uncultured Brachyspira sp. | reverse complement strand
TCTTTGAGTGCAGCCAAGGTTTTTGCCATAATTGTTTCTTGGAATTTTGAACCTCCACCTGAAGGGTTGAATTTGATCAATTCCAAGATGTCGCTTTCTTTTGCCCCGTTTTTCAATGCGTCAAGCGAAGCCTTTGCTACATCAACGGATCTGCCTTGCATAACATTTGCTAATGTTGCAAAATCATTATAGTTAGATTCTTTGTTGACAGTTTTTGCCAAATCTGTAAGAATATCTTTCATTTCAGGTTTTTCGACATTGTTTTGCAAATAATAAAGCCTATCCGCAGAAATTCCACTAACTGCCTGCTTATAGAGGACATTAAATTTTTCTTGGTTAAGTTTGGAGTTCTCTTTTGCCATATATGCAATACGTGCAGGGTCATCAATCCCTTTGTCAAACATATCGACAACCTTGTCAAAGTTTTCTTTGGTCAATTTGTTACTCGGATTACCCCAATCGTCAGAAGCACCGATTTGTCTCAATGCGTTTATAATTTTACCTTCATCATACCCTTGTTTTTTGAGCTCAAGAACCTTGTCCCTGAATTCATTCGGTGTAATCCCTTCAAGGTTCTTGTTGGTCAAAATTAAAACTTTGATATTTTGTGGCTCAAATTTTGCATCGTGATAAGTTGTCACTAAATCATTTTTAGTAACATCAATTTTTTGTTGATTTATTTCTTGAGCATAAATTCTGATATAATATTCTTCAATGCCGAGTTTCTGCCATTCAGCGGCTTTGTGTAACAGGTCATAGTTTACCGTAGAATTTTCACTGGCAATTTTTGTTGTGCAAGCTTCCATAATATCGTCAACCCGTTTGATGCCGGCTTGATAAAGTTTTACGACTTCATTATAATTCGTAAAAAGAAATTCTGTATCAGTTTTTGAAGCATTGATTAACATCGAAACATCTCTTGGAGCAACATTGTATTTTGAAATAAGTTCTTCGGATTTAGCCATACAAGTTTCATTCAAGAACATTCGTCCGTCCTCTTTTGTGTGCCAAGAATCTATTATCCAGGTTAAATCCCAATCATCAACCTTGTATTTTTGTTGTAGATTGTGGGCAAAATCAAGAGCCTTGTCGCTATATCTTATCCTATCAGGAAGTTCCCATTCAGTAAATTTGTCGTGATATTTGATTGCACGATCAAATTTCTGTTGAGAAAATTTACCTTCCTTATCAACACAAGCTTTCACAATCTTTGCTGCATTATCAGCCTCAAACTTCTGCTCAACAATCAACGTTTTAGCTTTTGAGTACAAATCCTCACTAAAGCCCGTTACTTTTGTGTTGCCGTTAGCTGTCGATTTTGTATGGCAAGCTCTCAAAACACTTTCGATATCACTGTTCTCAAGTCCGAGTTTTTCCAACTCTAATGCTTTTTGCCAAGTTGTTTCGACGATTTCACCGTCAACTATACAAGCATCAAGAACACCTCTTCGTCCATAATCCTGTGATTTTAGACTTGTATATTTGTTGTATAAATCATCGCTAAAGATGCCATTTTTGTCCTTACAATCACGAATAGTTTCGCTAGCTTTTTTCGGGTCTATGCCTTTTGACGTGAGTTCATCGAATTTTGCCAAAGCTTTTACATCGACAGCACCATCCTTTGCTTTGAACTTGCCCATAATAATTCTGCAATCAAACCCGATAATACCGTTGTCCAAAAGTTCAACAGCCTTATTCAACAAAACCGCATTAGGTTTGTCGCCGACCGTACATGCTTGCATAATTGATTTGTAATTATATCCGTTGTCATCGTTTACGTATTCTTTAATTTTAGAAGCTGCAGTTTCGACGTCAAGAAGCTTATCTGCTTTTTTCGGGGTTGCGTTTTGTGCGTCCGGATTTGGAGCAGTTGCGGTTTCCTCTTCTGGAATATATTCGTTTTTAATATTTCGTCTTGAAGGATCGGCACCCCATTCGTTGTGTTTTTTTAAGTATTTTTCAAATAATTCGCTTCTTTCTTTACCAACCGGAAGTTTTTTTATTTCATCAAAAATTTCAACAAGAGATTCTCTGTCGTTTGCGTTCATTAATCTTTCTTCAATGCTCGGTTTGTTTGGTGTTATAGATTTTTCTTGAGTTGTCGTCGCTTCTTTTTGTCTTGCAATCTCTTCTCTCAAGGCTTGCTCTGCTGCTTTCGGTTGCGGGATTTCTGTTTCTGGTTTTACTTCTGCTTTAGGCTGCGGGGCTTCAAGTTCTGCCTTCGGTGTTTTTAATGCTTCTCTTATCTTCTTAACACCACCAACTATCTTGCCTCTATGACCGGCTATCAATGACATTACCTGTGAAAAGCCTTCGCCCTCAAGGTTAACTTGCCCTGTCAACGCC
>ONYB01000050.1 GCA_900321895.1 uncultured Brachyspira sp. | reverse complement strand
AATTTCTCAGAGTTTTTCATTTGACGACGACACAGATTTGTCAAAGATTACAAAAATCAGAGAAGGCAACGACTACGTTATTGTCGTTCCGCTCGATTAACCTCGGGGGCACTCCACCATTGCCCCCTTTTAATAAAAAAATCTTGTGCTAAACTTTTTGTATGAAAAGAATTTTGATAGTTGATGACTCGCAAAAATGGGTTGATTTCCACAAAATTGCTTTGAGAAAAGTTTTTGCCGGAAAAGAAATCGAAATCGAAACCGTACTTTCCGCCAGAGAAGGCGTTGAAAAATTGGAACTTTTTCAAGACGAACCGTTTGACATAATTCTCACGGATATGCAAATGGAGGCGGACTTTTTACCGCTAATGGCGGGCGAATGGTTTATTCGACAAATTCAACTGTTCAAAGAGTACAAAAACAGCAAGATTGTTATAATTTCGGCAGCACCCGACATTGCACAAATCGCAGCCCGCTACGGGGTGGATTACATCCCGAAATACTACTGCCAAATGTCAGGAGCGTACGACAAGATAGGAGCATTATGATTAAGAACTTTGTATTTAGAATTTTAGCGATACTCATACTTTTGACAGGGGTAAGTTTTGCAAGATCTTGGGGCTACAACGACCAACCCGTTGACACAACTCAAGTCGCAGCAAGCCACATCTTAGTCAGAACTGCTGCAGAAGCCGTTCAAATAAAAAAAGATATCGACAACGGCGGAAGTTTTGAAAACTATGCAAGGATGTATTCGCTTTGCCCGTCAGGCAGAAATGGTGGAGCTTTAGGCTATTTTAGCCACGGTCAGATGGTTCCGGAATTTGAGAAAAAAGCGTTCTCAATGAAAGTTGGTGAAGTTTCCGAACCTGTCCACACGCAATTCGGCTGGCATTTGATTAAAGTTACGGACATCAGGAACTAAGAACTACGGCTCATAGCTTAACTCTGGAAGAGCGAGAAGGTCTTTTCAAGGTTCTTGGAAATCATACCCTTGACGGAATCATATTCGGTTTGAAGTGAGGAAATTTCAAGGTCTAACTGTTTCATATCAAGCTCAAGTTCTTCTTCTTTGTAGTTGATTTTGTTCTTGAGTTGAGTGTATTTTTGTTCAGCCTGAGTAATAGCATCCTCATCGGTTACAACAGTCAAATATCCGTAATCATTGAAGTGCCAAGTACGACCGCTTGCCAAGTTTACATCGGTTGTTGTGCTGCTGTTATATCTGTGTTGATAACAATATCCGTCATTTTCGTTCAGAGAGGTTATGAACAACTGACCGTTTTGCAAAGCATTTTGCAAGTATTTTTCATCGTCAATGTAGCTGTTTTCGTACCACCCGTTATTACATAATGAGTTGAACAAAATGCTGTAGTATTCTGTATTGTACAAGTCTGCTGTAGTTTGTTTGTTATCACCTGTCAAATCTACCGAGAACAAGTAACCCTGATCATCCGTTACATAGAAAGAATCTTTCGCAGAATCCGTGATGTAGTAAGGTGTTGAGTTGTTACCGTTCGGCTCAAAACCGTTCTTGCCGTTTGCGTACAAAGTCAAGAAGGATTCAGCCAACGAAGTAAGGCTGATAGCTCTCGTATTTGCGTTATTAGATTTGTTAGAATTCTTGTAAACCCAACAGTTATAGTCTTTTGAACCGTCAATACAAGCCTTGTAAGTATCGGTTACAAATGTTGTGCTGCCCAAATCTTTAGAACGGGTTAACAACGCCAAAGTTTCTTGAATTGCATAGTTGAAAGCTTGAGCATCAGCATCGGAATCGCCGACATTCAAAACTTTTGCAAAACCTGTTACCATATTGTTCAAGGCATCCAAAACTAATCTGTCATCACTATCAAGTTTTTGGTTGTTGTAATAATAATTACCGTCTTTGTTTCTTTCAACACCAATCAACGAAATCAAGTCAGCTTTGCCGTCAAGAATTGTTGATGCGTTCAAGAACGAACTTGAATTGCCCAATATTTTCTTCCACATAGTGGTCGGGTCATCTTTTTTACTTTTCTTTGTGAATGCAAGTGTAATATCTTTTGTCAACAAATCAGACAATGTGTATGACGCAGAACCGTTTGAGTTTGAAACCCTTGTGCCGTTAATGCTCAAGTAATTTGATTCTTTATTAAAGTTGAGTGATTCTGACAATTCAATATTGTATTTACCATAATCCGTAACTTCTGTATGGTCTTTATTCCAAGCATAGAAATGGTCGTTTGCTTTGTTAGAATTATATTTCGGGAAGGTTGTATTCAATTCGTAATCTTCACCGAACTCATATTTATTGTTGCCTTTATCTAATACACCGGCACTTGCTGCGCCAGCTCTCAAGTCGATGTAGTTAATCAAGTTGCTCAAATTCATATCCATGGTTTGAGTTTTGTCCAAAAGCTCACCACCAAGACCGGCATATCTCTGATAACCGGTTTTACGAACTCCGATTGCAGCAGTTTCTGTCATACCGCCTGTTGCAACCATCGCTTCAATAAATTTATTGAATGAATCTTTGCTGGGCTCGCCACCTTCTTGCGGAATCCCTGCAAGTTTTGCAGCCTGAGCCATTTTGCCGTTCAAAGCAATTCTACCGTCAGATCTCGACATCATAAACGGCGTATAGTTGTTAACCTCCGATGGGTTCATAACCAAGTCATAAGAGAAATCAAATGTTGTATTGCCTTCGCCTGACGGGTCATAAACCAATTTTGTAGCATCAAGAGAACTGTTGTAGTCCTCTGTTGCCTGTTCCAATTCACGAGTAAGCGAAAGTTTCTGTTGTGCAATCTGCATAGACTGAAATTCACAACTGGCTTTTCTGGAAGTTATGGCTAAAAATCTTGCTTGTGATGCTGCCAATCCCATTTTGTGTACCCTTTAAGTCCTTTCGCTTATCTTAGTAACATTCTTATCCTAGTATTCTTATCTACGGCACACTTTGAGATAATCTTTAATATTTTAAGACTTTTGTTAAGAAAAGTTTACAATCCTAAAAAGGACACTAACAAGGACTAAACCCGCACGACTTCTTGACGATGAATGTCTTGGTGCTCCTCAATTATTCCAATCATTTCTCTTAGAATTTTGTTGTATGGTGTCGAAATTCCATGCTTTTTTCCTAGTTCAATGACAGTTCCCGCAAACATGTCGACTTCTGTTTTTCGCCCAGCCTCAACATCTTGAAGCATTGAAGTTTTGCCATCCGGAGTCATAGTTTTAAGGTGTTTCAAAGCCTCATCAACCATAGTTTCAGTATTCAGAACGCCTTCGGCTTTTGCAACTGATTGAACCTCTCGCATAATATTTTCCGCAAACTTCATAAAATGAGTATTTTCAAACATATCACCAAACGTCATTCTCAAAATCGCAGTCGGCTGGTTTGCCGAAACATTCAACATAAATTTCAACCACATTGAACGCTTGATGTCATCAGGAATTTTGTAATTAATTCCGACTTTATCAAAGAAGTTTTTAACAGCAACCACATTTTCGCTCAAATTGTTTTCTGCACCAAAGACAATCGTATTCACATCATCATGAGTAACAGAATTTCCGCACCTTACAGAACTATGCCCGATAAAATACGAATAAAGCATTTTGTCTTTGCCGTAAACATCCGCTATAATATCCTCACTCGTCACGCCATTCAATAGCGATAAAATTACGGTATCTTCTTTTACAAAATTTTTAATATTTTTAATAGCATCTTTCAACCCTGCAAACTTTGTTGCAAGAATAATTAAATCTGCCTTAAAACCCTCTTGTGACGGCAAAATATAATCAAAATTCAACTGTCTGCCATTAAATTTTATCGGATTTGTTTTATATCTTTCTATGCGAGCCTCATCCACGAGAACTTTGAAATTTTCAGCATCAAATTTTTCCAACTTGTCAGCATAAATAGTTCCGATAGCACCCAAACCGCACAATATAACTTTTTTAATTTCTTTCATAGAGCCATTATAGCACTTATTAAAAAAGTTTTTCAATTCTGAATATATTCTTTAGAAAGTGTTTGCGTCGGATTAGTAATCAGTATCGACAGGCTGTTGATTGGCTTGTTGACGCATATTTTGAATTTCTTCCACCTGCTTATTAACCTGTTCTTCTACACTTTTTGTATCAACAGAAGAACCGGAAATTCCCGACGTTGCAGTATTTTTCAAGGTAGGCATCATCAAGATGAACAACAAAGAAATAATCAAAAGTGTCAAAAGCATTCCGATAGCTCCGCCCGCAGTGAATTTTTTCATAATTTAAATCCTTTTTATTTTAATTTGTTTTTTTTGATAAAAAATAAAACCGCATCATCAATAGTTTTAGGTGTTTTCAAATCTTCTTCGCCATTATTTTTAAGCATTTGCCCTCGCTTTACAAAAAACTTGTTGTAAAACGAAAGCCCTGCCCAAATTATGACAGAAGAAATCAACACTCCCATCATTGTGATAAAGAATTTTGTAATGGCAGGCTGCAAGCCTTCATCAGGCTTGGTCGGAATTTGAGCAGGGACAGCAGGAACATGCTGTGCCACATCTTGGGCACAAATTCCTGCGTTCGCTGTCAAAATCATAATACCTGCAAGAATAATTATTAAATAAATAATCTTATTCTTCTTCAACTTTTTCTTCCTTTACGGTTTTACGAGTTCTTGTTCTTTTAGAAGCTCCTCTATTCGGACGTCTTGTACGTTTTGGTTTTTCCTCCGCAACTTCTTCTGTCGGAGGTTCAGCCTCGGTCTTTTCCTCAGTTGCAGGAATCTCGTCCGTTTTTACTTCTTCTTTTTTACCTTTTGAGGTTTTTGAAGGCTTTTCTTCAACAGGTTCTTTAGCCTCTTCTTTCGGTTCAGCTTGTTTAAGTTTTTCTTCAATCAATTCTTCCGAAATTTCAGGTTTAATCTCTTCCCCTGCCTTCAATACAGTACCAGCAGTCTGAACTTCTTCGGTTACAACAAGCGGAGTTTCAACCTTTTCGGCATTTTTATCTTTGTCAAAACGAGTTTTTCTGCCTCTGCGTTTTTTAGTTGTTTCTTTTTCGATTTTTTCAACTTCTTTTTCCGCAACTACAGACGGGTTCTCAACCTGAATTTCAGGAGTTGGGACAGGTGTCGGAATTTGTTCTGTCAAGACTTCTTCTGCCTGTGGTTTTTCGTTTTGTTTGTTATTGTTTTTGTTATTTTTCTTGAAGTTGTTTACAGGAAGTTTCAACTTCGCAGCCTTTGCACGATATTCGCCTTCTGCTGTCGGAGTGGCAAAGTTAAACTCGTTCATAAAGTAGCCTGTACCCTGACAGTGCGGACATTTCTTTGTGAAAATTTCTGACAAAGATTGACCTTGGCGGTGGCGAGTTAACTCAACCAAACCCAAGTCCGAAAGTTGACCGACTTGCGGTTTTGCCTTATCAGGTTCGAGAGCGATTTCAAGCTCTTCCATCATCGCAAGCTTATCAGCCCTACTCATCATATCAATAAAGTCAACAATAACCATACCACCGATGTTTCTCAATCTCAACTGTCTTGCAATTTCGTGAACTGCTTCAATATTCGTTTTCAAAATTGTTTCATCCTGAGTTGACGAACTTGTAAACTTACCACTGTTAACATCAATTACGGTAAGAGCCTCCGTCTGCTGGATGAACAAATAACCGCCGGACGGCATATTAACTTTAATATTCAAGGCAGCTTTGATTTCTTTATGAATATCATAAGCTACCAAAAGCGGTTCAGTTCCCTTATAAAGGGTTACGTCAACATTTTTATTCATGTGCCAGTTTTGAAGAATGTTTTGAACTCTGCTCAATGCAAACGCAGTATCAACAATGATTTCCTTAACATCTTCCGTACAAGCTTCACGGATGACACGGTACAACAAATCCTGATCTCTATATACAAGATTTGGCGGATTTAGAGTTTCTGCAGATGTAATGATATTATTCCACTTTTCCAACAAGATTTCTAAATCTTCTTGAATATCGGCTTCTGATTGACCTTCTGCTTCTGTTCTGATAATTACACCCACGCCGACAGGCTTGATTAAATTCATAATAGCTTTTAATCTTGCACGTTCTTTGGAGTTTTCAATTTTTTTACTTACGCTAACCCCCGGTTCATAAGGCATAAGTACCAAAAATCTTCCCGGAAGGCTGATTTCTGTCGTTACACGAGGACCTTTGTGCCCTGTAGGTTCTTTTACTACCTGAACAATAAGTTTCTGTTTCGGAGTAAGTTTTTCTTTCAAAGTTCCCTTACCCATAACGTCTTGAGCGTGCAAAAATCCCATTCTGTCAGTTCCTACATTGACAAATGCAGCATCAATACTCGGCAAAATGTTATCCACCGTTGCCAAGTAAACATCACCGAGCAAAACCTCGCCTCTGTGAATAAAAAAGTCTGTTACTTTTCCGTTTTCCAACACTGCAGCAATATTATCACGTTCTGCGATAATAATTCGTTTTCCCTGCTGTTGGTCTTTAAAATTTCTGTTGTTTGCCATTTTTTAAATCCTTATAACTCTCTTAAACTTTCGTCAAAAAACCTTATTCGTTCAATATTGAAAGTAACATTTGGTGCGATAACATTCATTAACACATCCGCTCTCAAGGACGGTATTGAATTTTCTTCGGTAATTTGACCGGTTTTTAGTAATATGAACAGACTGTGCCCCTCAAATCCGTAAGATTTTATACAAGGCTTGATGTCTGTTTTTTTAAGTAAACCTTTTTTGTTTTTCTTCTCGATAAAAATTTCTTCGGAAGATAAAACTCTGTCTGTATTATACCTGAATTTATCAAAATCGTAAAGGTTTTCATCAAAAATCGAAATCTTATATTCCGCCCAAGCGACCGTCGTATCAATAGATTTAGCCGATTTTTCAATTTTAACAATACTTAGTATTTCAGCTTGCTTTGGAAGAACTTTTCCCAACTTTAGTTTGAGATTTTCTTCCGAAAGATCTTCGTAAAGTTCAATATCGACTAATTCGCAACGACTTTCCGCAAAAAGTGGCAAGGCTATCCCCATTGAAATTTTCATAGAAGGATTATACCCTTGCGAAAAAGCCACATCCAAACCGCTTCTGGCAACGGCTTTAAAAAACGTGTTCTGCCAATCAAGATGCGAAAAATATTTTAAAATACCCGTTTTTGTAAGCTTTATTCGGTATTTGTAGATATTTTTATTTATATGCGGAGCCGTCGACGGGTCGACATGCTCAAAAA
Organism: uncultured Brachyspira sp.; assembly: GCA_900321895.1. GTDB lineage: Bacteria > Cyanobacteriota > Vampirovibrionia > Gastranaerophilales > Gastranaerophilaceae > Scatousia. Next base: position 3,005 of record ONYB01000050.1, on the reverse strand, counting down.
TATTCAACTTTTTAAACTTTTCTGCGGTTTCATCACTCATTTTGTATGTTTTTGCAAGCACTTTATGAGTTTTCAAGTTCGGGCAAACCCCACAATTTACGCACTGTTTTTCGCAAGTCGGCACTACATGTTCGGACTTACAAGGTTCAAACGCAGCCAAATACTCATTTTGTAACCATTTTTTGTCAACACCGGATTTCACAAAGTCCCAACACAAATCCTCATCAAGTCCATACTGTCGTTGGGCTAGCTCTTCAAGGCTTATCCCGAGTTCTTTTGCGGTATCGTACCATATATTTTTATCAAAATATTCAATCCACGCATCCAAATAACAACCTTTTTTATAAAGTGCCTCTATATACTTACACAAGCTGTCGTCACCACGTGTCAAAACCGCCTCAATTTGCGACACATACGTTTCGTGGTAATTAATTTTCACACCTTTAATCGTTTTAATCTGCTCTCTCAAATACTTAATATGCTCCGACACTTTATCAAGCGGCATTTGCGGACACCACTGGAACGGCGTAAACGGTTTCGGCACAAAAATCGAAAGAGTACAGGTTATATCAAGCCCGTGTTTCAAATTCTTTTCTTGTTTTATCAATCGACAACGATAACGAAGCTTTCTGAAAAGTTCAGCCATTTCGTCCATATCCTCAAGAGTTTCTGTCGGAAGTCCGCAAATAAAGTAAAATTTAATCCTTGACCAACCGTTTTCATAAAGCGTCGTGACGGCTTTTATAATCATCTCTTCCGTAATATTCTTCTTAATTACGTCACGCAAACGCTGACTTCCCGCCTCAGGAGCAAGCGTCATTGTTGATTTTCTAACACTTTGAACAAGATTTGCAAGCTCAAGGTTAAATCCGTCAATGCGTTGGCTCGGAAGAGAAACAGAGATTTTCTTCTCGTTAAAATCTACCGCCAACTCTTTTATAATTTCATTAATATTTTTATAATCGTTTGACGAAAGCGACAAAAGAGAATATTCCTCGTAACCGGTATTTTTAACAAGTTCTTTTGCAATTTTTATAATATCTTCTGCAGAACGCTCTCTGATAGGCAAAGTTACGTGCCCCGGCTGACAAAAACGACACATTCTACCGCAACCTCGACGAATTTCCACAACAGCCCTATCTTGAACCGAAGATGAAAACGGGATAGGATATTCTTTTAAAGCCGTTTCGTATTTAAGTTCGGCAATTCTTTTCGTAACTGTTCCCCCGACGGATTTTGACCAACGTCCCGTATCGGAATGCAAGGCTTGTTGAAAATGGTCAAGCGGATTTTCAGAAACATATTTTGACCCGCAAAGAGCCTTAATACGTTCTTGTCGTGGCATGCCTTTCGTCTTTTCAAGGATTTCACATACCTCAAGAATAGTGTCTTCGCCATCACCAACCATAAACACATCAATAAAATCCGCCATTGGCAACGGGTTAAACGTACAAGGCCCACCCGCCATAACTATCGGATCATCGTCATTTCTATCATCGTTTCTATAAGGAATTCCCGCCATTTCAAGCATTTTTAATACCGTCGGATAAGCCATTTCATATTGGAGAGAAAAACCGACAGCATCAAAATCTTTAATCGGACGTTTGCTTTCCAATCCATAAAGGACTTTCGGCTGAAAATCCGGTTCCGGAGCATAAACTCTATCCGCCATAAAATCAGGATGACGATTTACAAGTCCATACAAAATTCGCACCCCAAGATTGCTTATACCTATTTCATACTTATCAGGAAAAGCAAATGCAAATCGGACTTTTGCATCATCAAAATCTTTATTAAAAGACAAAAACTCCCCGCCCACGTACTGATATGGCTTATTACAATTATATAAGGCTTCGTGATAATCTCTAAAAAAACAATTCATTCTTACAACTTTCTATTATGCTGACTCTTCCGGAAAATACTTATCAATCTCAATAATTTTTCCATCCAGTGTATTTTCCTCAAAAGACTTGATAAATTTAAACAAATCCTCGTTCGGTACATCATAATTATAAAGTACAGTTTCGCCGTGGTTTTCTCTCATAACACGCACGATGTAGTGACAATTTGACGCATATTGCAAAAGCAAATCAGGATTAAACTTGTTTCCGTTTGAATCTCTGTCAATTCGGACATAATTAAAACCCGCATAAAACTTGACTTTTTCTTTTGTAGAAGGTGGCAAATCCTTGTTATGCCTTGAAAAAATGTTCGTTACTTTTTGATTAATTTCGTCACTCATTACAATAATCCCTAAAATACACCTTGTAGTTTTATTCTAAAGGAATTTTAAAATTTTGTCTAAATGTTAAGAAAAATTTTGACCCAAGACTTGAAAAACTATTACAAAAGTAGTATAATAACCGTGTTAGATTTGTGTGAGGTATTGAGTATGATAGGAAAAGTAAATTTTGGCGGTTTATACACAACTTTTTGGGGGCAAACTCCAAAGGACACGCAAGGCGGGCAAAATGCCAAAGCACAGCAAAACGAGCAAAAACAAGCCTTGATTAACAAGAATTATAATGAGATATTTTCACACGAAATGGCACACAAAACGGCAGGCGGAGCACTTGCAGGCTCTATAGTGATAGAAAAGAATGCCGACGGCATACCTGTTGGCGGACATGTTGGAATAAAAATGCCGTCAATCGATCCTGAAAACCCGCAAAAAGCCATTGATGACGCCAATATCGTAATATTGGCAGCACTTGCACCGTCAGATCCGTCAGATCAGGACTACAAAGTTGCAGCAAAAGCCCGCAGTATCAAATCCAAAGCCCAAAACATGCTCACCGGCGACAATGGCAAAAAACTGAATTTGATTGGGTAGTACGTTACAACGCTAAGGGATTGGTTTGGATTTGAATGAGTTGAATAAGTGAATAGGTAAATTCGCCCTATCGGGCTCGTAAATAAATTCATATCGGGTGCTTTGCACCAAAACTGTTGTTGAGCGTAGCGAACGTAATGAACTTATTCACTTATTAACCTATTTACTTATT
>ONYB01000168.1 GCA_900321895.1 uncultured Brachyspira sp. | reverse complement strand
TTTACACTTTGTGGGGATTGTAAAAAGGGAACTCGTCCGAGCTTTGACAAAGCTGCTCATCCGGATATAGCCGTTAAGTTATATGAGGATTTTGTAGGGGAAATACGTGCGTCAGGGCTTAAAACCGAAACAGGTAAATTTCGTGCAATGATGGATGTAGAGTTGGTTAACGACGGTCCTGTCACCTTTATGGTTGAAAAATAATACAAATATTTATTATAGGACTTGATAAATTTTAATATTTGTGTTAGTATGATTGTATTAAGTATATTTTTAATTTATTACCGAGGAGTAATTACTTTAAAACTAGTTGATATTTTATGTTTATGATTTTTAATTAAGAGGCTTTCAATTATGTATGTTAACAAGTGCGTCAAATGCGGTCGTGAATTTGAGACAAAAAACCCCAAAAGAGTGATTTGTCCTGACTGTTTGTATCCTGACAAAAAAATGATGATTAATCCGTCAACCGATGGGAGCGGTTCTGCAGAAGCTCCGGCATCGGCTCAACACAACGAGCAAGCTCCGCAACAGCCGATGAACGGTTACAGTACGGAAATTCAACCTCAATTCTATAGTAGCTACAGTGCAGGTGAAGGTCGTCCGAGACCTCAACGTCAATATAACAACAACCAAGGCGGTTACGGTCAAAACAGACCTCAAGGCGGCTACAGAAACAATAATTACGGAAATAACAACTACCGTGGCGGCTATAACCAAAATCGTCAACAAGGCGGTTACAGACGTGACAACCAAGGTGGCGGTTATAACAGAGAAGGTGGCTACAATCGTGACAGAGGCGGTTACGGTCAGAACAGACCACAAGGCGGTTACAACAGAAACAACAATTACAACAACAGAAGGCCGCAACAGGGTGGATTTAATCGAGGCGGATTTAATAACAGACGTCCTCAAAGAAGTAAAGCTCCAAAGCAGTTGTTAGTAAGTAAAGAACAATTAGAACAAATTGAATTGCTTTATAAGCAAATGTTGCCATTGCCAAACCCTGATTGCCACGAAGTTATCGGCGAAAAAATCGGGCTAGAACCAAGAAAAGTTTTCTTCGGTATCAATTTGGTAAGACAAAAAATGATGTTGCCGAAGTTGCCGTTCCCGAAACGTAAACTTGCTATTTCGCCTGATCAACTTTTTGCAATCAAAAATCTTTATGAACCGTTGCTTCCGCTCCCTCCAATCGGATGTCACAAAATCATTGCGGCTCAACTCAAAATGGATGAGTGGAGAGTTCACGTGGGTATTGGCTTAATCCGTTCTCAAATGGGCTTGCAACGTTGGAATCAAGATAGAGCTGATTGTCCGGAAGAATTTAAAAATCAAAAAGCTGAAAATGCTACCGCAGAAAAAACTGAAGAAACTCCGGTAGCTGCTGCAGCACCTGAGGCTGAAGCTGAAAAACATAAACGTGGCAGAAAACCAAAGAAAGCAGAAGAACCTGAAAATGAATAATAAGTTCATTTCTGTCGGGAAAATTCTTAATTTTCATGGTATAAAAGGCGATGCAAAAGTCGGTTTCTCTAAAGGACAGGAAGAGTTCTTGCTTTCGCTTGATTGTGTTTTTGTGAAAAACGGAAGCGAATATAAGCCTTTAAATATTCAGAACAGCAGATTAAATAAATCTGTTATTTTGATGAAGTTTGAGGGAATTGATTCAATAGATGATTTGTTGCCTTTAAAGGGACAGATTATTTTTGTGGAAGAAAATGTTATCAGAGAAAAGCTTGAGGAAGATGAATTCTTGATAGATGAGCTTGTCGGCTTGTCGGTGTTTGATATAAATGATAATAAGCTCGGCTTTGTCGTTGGGGTTTCCAATAACGGGGCAAATGATCTGCTTTCGGTTAAGACGAATTCCAAAAATATTTGTCTTGTGCCGTTTGTAAAAGCTTTTATAATTTCGGTAAGCATTAAGGATAAAAAGATTGTGATAAATAATCAAGAAGGGCTTTTGCAATGAGATTTGATGTCATGACGCTTTTTCCGGAAATGATAGAGGCATATTGTGGGTTCAGTATTTTGAAAAGAGCGGTTGAGGCGGGAGTGATTTCCGTGAATACCGTCAATCCGAGAGATTACACCCTTAATAAACATAAAAAAGTTGATGATACTCCTTATGGTGGCGGAGCTGGCATGGTTTTGATGCCCCAACCTTATGTTGATGCTTATGAAAGTATTGAAAAGTGTGAAAACTCTGTGACTGTAATGCTTTCCCCTCAAGGTGAACAGCTTACGGACGGGGTTGTGAACGAACTTGCAAATTATAGCCAAATTGTATTGATGTGCGGTCATTATGAGGGTTTTGACGAAAGAATTCGTGAAATTATTAAACCGAGAGAGATTTCACTCGGAGATTTTGTGTTAACTGGCGGAGAATTGCCGGCATTATGTCTTATGGATGCGGTTAGTAGAAAGGTTGAGGGTACACTCGGTAAAATTGAATCGGCGGATGAGGACAGTTTTTCGAACGGCTTGATAGAATATCCGCATTATACAAAACCAAGGGAGTTTCGAGGATTAGAGGTTCCGGAGGTTCTTTTGAACGGTAATCATAAGGATATTGCGGAATTTCGTTTGCAAAAATCTTTGGAACGAACAAAAGCAAAACGTCCTGATTTATATGAAAAATATATGAAAGAAAACGGTTAGACTACCAGTTGTCCGCACCATACTTGCGGAAGCGGTCTATTGTGGAGTGAATTTTGTTTTCGACCGCCTCAATTTTTTTTAAATCGTTCGGGTCTTTCGTTTTAGTTTTGAGAAGTTTAAGCTCAAGCAAATCTTCTTTGGACTTGCGAATTCGTTTTTTGTCACGTTCTCTCATAACGTATAACCAGCTCTCAAACCCGCATCCGGGCGGAACGATTACCCATGCCGTGCTCGGGCAATGTTTACATAAGGTCGGGCGTTCTTCGTAAATTGAACACATGTTGTTGTCGAGGATGTATTTGCAATGATAGAATGTCATATTTGACGTGTCAGTTCCATTCCCTTCAAGTTCTGTGAGTATATTTTCGACAAGTTCTTTGTCTTGAGCTTTTGCTGCTTCAATGGACGGGTAAGGTTCAAAAATCTTCAAAAAATCCGTTGCAGCTTTGTCGCCGAGCCCTGCAAGTTGTTGAAGTTCTTCGTAAGGTTTCGGAGTAGTAACAACACGACAACATCTGCCGCACATTTTGCAAAGAGATTGAGGACGCTTTTCTAAAAAATTTTCTTCATAAGTTCCCATACATCCATTATGATAGCATGCTCATATTAAAGAAAACATGTTACATTTCTTAAAATAAGCGAAAAAATAGCAATTATTTAATGTATTTATACTTTTATATAATAGGTAGTTAAAAGGTAGTATTATGCAAACGCATGTTCCAAACGCAAATATAGGAAATCAAGCACAACCGCAGTATCAAACCTGTGGGTGTCAGCCTGTTCAACCTCAGGCTGTGCAAGTCCTTCCGCCGCAGCAGTCGCAACAGTATGCGGGTGTAAATATTCAAATTTTTAATCCTGCGGTCGGTGCTCCTCTTGGCGGTGCAACTGTCAACGGTGGCGGCTCAAACGGTTATGGAGCTTATGGGACAGGACTTGGCGGATGTTATCCTTCAAACTACTATACACAATCTTTTAATCCGAACGGTGCAAACGGCGTTGGCGGTGCAGGTGCTAACGGTGGTGTAAACGGTAATAGCGGAGATGTTTCGCAAAACGGAGCAGGTGTCAACGGAGCTAATGGCAATGGTGGAATTGACAATGCCACGGCAGGTGCTGTCGCAGGGGTGAATGGTGCGAACGGACAAAATGGTCAACAAGACCCGAACGGTAACAATGTTACAAACACCACAACAAATAAAACCGTCAACGAAACAGTAAACAAAGAAACTGACAAGAAAACCGAAAAACGTAAAATTGTTCAATTAACCGACAATTATATCAGAACTTTGGAAAATTATTTGAACAGTCAGGATACAGAAGTTCGAATGATGGGTGCGAAGGAAATTGTTGCAAGATTACAGGAAGATGATTCCAGAAGAAACGACAAGGCCTTGACCGCATTGACGAATAAGATGTTGCAAGACCCGTCGCAACAAATCAGAATAATTGCCTTGAGTTTACTTGATTCAAGAGCCATTACGGGCGACGATACCTCCGTAAAAATTCTGCAAAAAATGCAACAATCTCAAGACGGTTACGGACAAGATGCCTTGAGTGCGACATCAATATTACTAAAAATGAGCGGTAAAACCGTAGAAAAAGAATTTGAAGTAAAGGAAAAACCTAAAAAGTCCGAAACAAAGACTGAAACTAAGGCGGAAACGAAAACCGAAAAAGCCGAACCGACAGAAGAACAGCCGGCAGAAGCGGAACAGGGTTAATAACAGGTAGGTAGAAGTTATGGCAGTATCACTAAAAACGATAACACAAGCAATAAAAAATAATTACGGGCAGTATTTGGCAAAAGCAGCGGGAGCTGCGGCGATCGGTATGATAGGTTATGATGCCCATATTTATGGCAAATTGCAAGCTGATACTTATTCTCAAAGCCGAGAAGCTGATGATGTCGGCTCAACATTTAATAATACAATGTATTTGAGTGAACCGAGTATTGTTCAATCAAATATGAAGAAATTCCTTTTCAATTTTGAAATGGAAAACAATTTTGGTGATTTGTGGAATTCTGCAGTCGGGTATTTGGGCGGTGCCGTGAGCATGCTTACATCTGCCGTAGTACCGTTGGGCTTGGGCTTGACCGCACTTTTGGCGAAAAATAAAACTTTGTCAAAAGGAGCAGGCATCGGGCTTGTCGGGGTTGGTGCAATCAAATTTGTACGTGACATAATGGGCTTAAACCAAAACGACCCGTTAAACCCAACATTTAAATAGTGTGCGGTAATTGTTTGTGCGGAACTGTGGAGTTATCTTTATCCGCACGACATGAAAGGTTAAAAAAGCGGACAACATGAAATATTCACATTGTCCGCTAATAAAAGTTAATAAGTGACGAAGTAAATAAGTGTCACCTATGTTCCTAATCA
>ONYB01000042.1 GCA_900321895.1 uncultured Brachyspira sp. | reverse complement strand
CGTTGAGCAGTATGAAAAAATCGTTTTAGAAAACTTTAAGTCCGAATATATTCAAGGAAGAACACCTAATCCTTGTATTTGGTGTAATGCTCTTGTAAAATTCGGGGCTTTGCCGCATATCGCAAGAGAAAACGGAATTGAGTTTGATAAGTTTGCAACAGGACACTATGCAAGAGTGGAAGAAGTGAACGGTAGATTTTTGTTAAAAAGAGGAATTGCTCCGAATAAAGATCAGTCATATTTTCTTTATCGACTTAAGCAAGAACAGCTTAAAAATATCCTATTGCCTCTCGGAAATTATACAAAAGATGAAATCCGAGCAATCGCAAAAGAAAATGGGCTGGATGTCGCAGACAAACCTGACAGTCAAGATTTTTATGATGGTGACTATAACGAACTTCTCGGTATAAAAGAAAAAGAAGGAAACATCGTAGATGTTGACGGAAACGTTCTCGGCAAGCACAAGGGAATTTGGAATTACACTATCGGTCAACGCAAAGGTATCGGAGTATCTTCTACAGAACCGCTGTATGTTTTAAAACTTAATAAAGATACTAATGAAGTTGTAATCGGTCCACGTGATAAAACTTTTAAAAAATCATTGACTGCCGTAAATCTGAATTGGATAGCATTTGACAAACTTGAAAAAGAATTGTCGGCACAAGCTAAAATTCGCTCAACTCAACAGCCGACACCTGTTATAATTCGACCGAATGCAGACGGAAGTGTAAACGTTGAATTTGAAGAATATCAAAAATCTGTTGCAATCGGACAATCTGTCGTGTTTTATAACGATGATGTTGTTCTTGGCGGTGGAGTTATTGAAAAATCAGAATAAATATTTACGCACTAATCGGTTCTTTTGATAAAATATTGACTGCTGCCAGTGCTGTTTTCCTTAATTCCTTATAATATTGCTGTTCTTCACTTGTCGTTGCAAGATTTTTCCCTTCCGTCGCAATCTCGGAAATTTGTTTGAGCAAGTCTATTGTCATCGTTATTTCTTTAAACAAACTTCCTTCATCTCGGATAGAATTTTCTCGAGATTTATCCATAATTGCAGACCAGTTTTCTGTGGAATTCTCGAATTTGCTGTTGAGTTCCGCCCAATCATATATGTGATTTGCAATTTTTGTGTCAAGTTCGACTTCTCTAAAATCGTTATCCAGTTTAAGCATTTTATCGTTGTAGCTTTTTAGAGCTTTTTGTTCGCCTGTTACAAAATAGGTCAAGACAGGGTCTGGGTGTGAAAAATCTTTTTGCTCTTTTTTTTCGAAAGCAGGATTTTTTTGCCGTTTAATTTGCGTATTGGCAATTAATCCTACTGATGCGGCAAGCTCGATTGCATTCATTCCGCCAAATTTTTGTTCGACAATGTCGTTGATTATCGGAATTTGTTCATATCCGTTTAGCATAGAAAGCAAATGTCCTTTTTCGGATAATTGATTATTTGTGTCCAAATAGCCAAATTCTTGCAAGGTTTTTCGTTTTAAGTTAAAAGTGTTTAGGAATTTTTGTTGTTTTTCTTTTGCGATATTTTCATCATTGTCGTAAGTGTAAAAAGATTTCTTTGCAATTTCGTTTATTAATTCATCGTTGTCGCATGAGTCATAATACCCTGCAACAAATGAATAATCAGGATTAAACGCACTTTGCAGTTCGTTCGGTTTTGAATTAATCAGATAATCAAATTCTCCTGCCTGTTCGCCGTTCATGCTCATCGTGTAGCAATAACCGATTTTATCAATTCCTCGTCTGCCTGCACGTCCTGCCATTTGGTGAAATTCGTTCGGCGTAAGAGCTCTCCTGCCGCAAATGGCATCAGGGCTTGAAGAAGGCTTGACATACGAGGTTATGACAGTAGTTCTTGCCGGCATGTTGATTCCTGCGGAGAGGGTTTCCGTTGCAATCGCAACTTTTAATAATTTCTTCTGAAACAGTTCTTCTACAAGCTCTTTTTGTGTCGGCAAAAGTCCTGCATTATGGATTGCATATCCCTTGTAAAGAGCCTTTTTGTTTAAGGTTTCGCCCAAATATTTCCCTTCTTTTTTATACCTGTTTAAGATTTCGTCAATCTGAGCAATTTCTTCTTTAGAGTTCAGTTTTTCCCCGAATTTAGCCAGATGTTCGAGAATTTCTTTACTGTTCTTTTTATTAAAAACAAAGAAAATCGCAGGTAATTTGTCCTGTTTTTTTAGCATTGTGACCATTCTCTGATAATCTTCATCTTGAGGTGTCGGAATTCGTTTGTCCGGGATGATTTTTCCTTCTTTGTTTTTTCGAGGTTTTACTGTTTTTTTGCTGCCGGACATTATAAGGTTTTCAAATTCCAACGGAACATGTCTGAATTCCGTCGGAACATTAATAAGCCCAACGACAGGTTTTTCTGTAATTGTCGGGTTTTGAAACATTAAATCGGCTTTTCCTGATAAAATTTTGTCTTGTGATAAATTAGGGCTTAAAAATTCGAAATCTCTTGACTTTGCCATCCATTTAGCAATATCTGAATTGTTACCTATAGTTGCAGATAGAGATAATAGCTGCGTTTTAGGGTCAGATAAAATTATGGACTGTTCCCAAACTCCGCCTCTATCTCTGTCGCCGAGATAGTGCAACTCGTCAAAAACGACTGTGCCTAAATTGTCTAAAAGCGGGTTGTGGTCGTTGAATTTTTCCTGAAAAATCATGTTTCTATAAACTTCGGTTGTCATAATTACAACGGGGGCTTCTTTGTTAATCTTTGTATCACCCGTAATCAGCCCGACATTTTCCTTGCCATAAATTTTTTGAAAATCTCTAAATTTCTCATTGCTTAATGCTTTTAGAGGGGTTGTGTAGAATGTTTTTTTGCCGTTTTCTAAGTTTTTGCTGATTGCATATAGTGCGATTGCGGTTTTGCCGGTACCGGTCGGAGCGGTTACCAGAACATCATTTCCGCCATATAAAAAAGAGGCACTTGCTTTTTGAAAAATATCGGGTTCAGCGCCGTTTGGAAGTTTAAAATAATTTTCGCCAAGTGTTGTTTCAAAACTTTTGCCTGTAAATGGTACTAGGTTCGCCGAGTTCGCAGACATTAGCGAAAGGCTTTTCAACAAATCCTTCGACGGCTCATTTTGTGTGAGTTTTTGAGGTCTTTGTTGAACTTTTGGGCTCAAAGGTTGTTGTGCGGTAACTGAAAACGGTAAAATTTTGCCAATCATACTAAACTCCAATTTATCTGATATAATCTTAAAACCCGTAAATAAAAATTTTTGCGTCTTTTTTAAAAAATCAATACTTGAAAATTAATATTTTTCTGTTAAGATAGTCTTGTGCCCTTTGGGCGAAACAATGTGCGCCCGTAGCTCAGCTGGATAGAGCGTTTGGCTACGAACCAAAAGGTCGGGAGTTCGAATCTCTTCGGGCGTAAATAAAAAGACAGGTCTTATGATCTGTCTTTTTATTTATGCTTGAAACAAGGTGAGAACTTCATTGTGGAGTTCGGCACGAGCGAGCCAAGTGCGAAGCCTTGAGCCTTATTAACAAGCTGTCCGCAGGACTTAT
>ONYB01000167.1 GCA_900321895.1 uncultured Brachyspira sp. | reverse complement strand
GCTTCGCTCATTAATAGCTTTGGCACAAAGTGCCTGTTTTGAACTTATTTACTTATTTACTTCGTCACTTATTTACTTTCTTATTATGTATTATTTTTCAAAATTTCTCAATCCTGAATTTGTATGATTTTATTAAAAGTTAATATTCTGTCCAACCACTCACTTTCACTTTTCACCTTTCACTAAACTTTTGTTTGTGTTATTATTTAATTAAGAGTCACACTAAAAATGAGGAAGTATAAAAATGTCACAACAAACAGTTCACGAGCCGAATTCGGCTAAAGACCAAATAAGACAAACCAGAATTCAAAAACTCGCAGACCTCGCTGACAAAGGGGTTAATCCATATCCGTACAAGTTTGTGAAAACTGCGGAAGCTGCTGAGTTGCAAGATAAATATAAAGACCTGCCTGCCGGTGAAGAAACTGACGATGTTTATTCTGTCGCAGGACGTGTTATGGCTATCAGAAACACAGGTATGTTCATCGATTTGATGGACGCATCCGGCAAAATTCAAATTTTCTCTCATAAAGAAAATTTGCCGGAAAATTTGATTAAAGTTTTAAAGCTTGTCGATATCGGCGATATCGTAGGGTTTACAGGTACTATCAGAAGAACTCCGAGAGGCGAGCTCTCTATCAAGTCTACAAGCCTTGAGCTCCTCTCTAAATCACTTCTTCCGCTCCCTGAAAAACACCACGGCTTGACCGATGTTGAAACTCGTTACCGTCAACGTTACGTCGATATGATTGTGAACGAAGACGTTAGAAAAACCTTCCAAGCAAGAAGTTTAATAATCCAAAAAATTAGGGAATATCTCGCAAAAGAAGGATTCTTGGAGGTTGAAACACCTATATTGCAAACAATGGCATCAGGGGCAAACGCAAGACCGTTTACAACCCACCACAACGCTTTGGAAATGGATTTGACTTTGAGAATTGCGTTGGAATTGTATTTGAAGAGATTGATTGTCGGTGGTGTTTCAGAAAGAGTTTTTGAAATCGGAAAATGTTTTAGAAACGAAGGTATTGACACTCGTCACAACCCTGAATTTACAATGATTGAGCTTTATCAGGCTTATGCTGACTACAACGACATGATGACTTTGACAGAAAACATGGTTGCGTGGGTTGCTCAAGAAGTTCTCGGCACAATGAAAATCAAATACGGCGAAAACGAAATCGATTTGACACCGCCTTGGGACAGAAAAACAATGCTTGGCTCTATAAAAGAAGCTACGGGTGTTGATTTTATGGAAATCTACGGTGCAGAACAAGCAATCGAGGCTGCAAGAAACTTGAATGTTCACGTTGAAGACACAATGAACTGGGGTCAGGTGGTTGAGGCTGTATTTGAAGAAAAAATCGAACCGAGCCTAATCCAACCTTGCCACATTATTGATTATCCTCGTGAAATTTCACCGCTTGCTAAGGTTCACAGAGACAACGAAAGATTGACAGAACGTTTTGAAACACGTGTAAACGGTTGGGAAATTGCAAACGCCTTCTCAGAATTGACAGATCCGATTGATCAGAGAATGAGATTTGAGGCTCAAGCGAGAGCAAAAGCCGCAGGTGATGAAGAAGCAATGGATATTGATGAGGACTTCATCTGTGCGTTAGAATATGGTATGCCTCCAACAGGCGGTATGGGAATGGGTATTGACCGCTTGGTAATGCTTTTGACCGATTCTCCGTCTATCAGAGATGTTATTGCGTTCCCGACATTGAAAAAAAGAAGTTAATATTACCAACAATAAACATTAAAACCGACTTTCTAATTGAAAGCCGGTTTTTTGTTTGTAGAATTTAATTTAATAATATCTCCGCTTAATGAAGGATTTATTTTAATATGGGTTTAGTAGAATAAGGTAAGAAACACCACCGCACATTAAAAAAACGGAATACAGGCAGAAGATTTTAACAAAGCATTTCAACTAAACGAAAGGAGGTTAAAATGTTAGTTGAAATCAGCGAACGAGAATTAGCATTATTAATAATACTAATTCTCATAACTAAAGTCCTTTAATTAGGGCTGCAAGCGGGGTGTAAACGCCACCCTTGCTTGTATTCTTATTTTAACCTATTTTGTAAAAATTTCAAGTGGTTTTGTAAGAAATTGTTACGAAATCGGTTATATAAAACCTTTGCACATTTAAAAACGGAATACAGGCAGAAGATTTTAACAAAGCATTTCAACTAAATGAAAGGAGGTTAAAATGTTAGTTGAAATCAATGAAGAAGAACTATTGCTAATATTAGCAATAGTTCTCGCACTCAAAGCCTTTTAATTAGGGCTACGGGTAAGGGTGCAAACACCACCCTTGCCTGTATTCTTATTTTAACTTATTTTGTGAATTTTTCAAGTGGTTTTGTTAAAAATATTTACGTTTCTTTTTTGAATTTACTTTTCTTTTTGTTTGGCATAAATTGGGGGTATGCTTGAAACTTATGAAAAAATTATTAAAGAGCTGGATGAACATTCTCATCTTAGGTTTATTAGAAATATTGAAAAAAAAGAGGGGAAATACATTTATATAGACGGCAAAAAGTTGTTAAATTTGTCCTCCAATAATTATTTAAATTTTGCGGATAACAACGAACTTTTGGAAGAGTTTTACGCACAAGGCGGGGATAAATATTCGCTCGGAAGTGCCTCCGCAAGACTTTTGACGGGAACATTGCCTATATATAAAGAGTTGGAAAATTTGCTTACGGACTTATACAAAAGTGGCGGGACATTGCTTTTTAACAGTGGTTATCACGCTAACGTCGGGATAAATTCCTCAATCGCAGGCAAGGGCGACGTTATTTTTTCTGATAAACTTAATCACGCAAGCATCATTGATGGGATGAGGTTGTCGGAGGCAAAATTTTTTCGATATCCGCACAAAAATATGGAAGCCTTGGAAAAGCTTTTAAAACGAGAACGAAGCAATTATAACAATGCTGTTATTGTTACAGAGAGCGTATTTTCAATGGACGGGGATATTGCAGATTTGCAAAAACTCGTTGAATTGAAGAAAAAATACAACTGTATTTTAATCCTCGACGAAGCACACGCTTTCGGAGTTTTTGGCGAAAACGGGCTCGGGGTTTGCGAAGAGCTCGAGATTTTGCCTGAAATTGATTTGCTTGTCGGAACTTTTGGTAAAGCTATCGGCTCAATGGGTGCATTTGTCACGGGTAAAAAAGTATTGATTGATTTTTTGATAAACAAAGCTCGTTCGTTTATTTTCTCAACGGCATTGCCACCTGTAAATATCGCGTTTTCAAAATGGATTATAGAAACGCAATTACCGAAAACATTTGAAAAACGTGCCAAAATGTTGGAGCTTGGGCGGAAATTATCAACATTGTTGACCCCTCACCCTAACCCTCTCCCGCAAGGGGCGAGGGAACAATTTTCGCATATAATTCCGGTTATTGTCGGGGAAAACGATAAAACTGTAGAGTTGTGTAAAATCCTTTATCAAAACGGATATTTTACTCTTCCGATAAGACCGCCAACCGTTCCTGTAGGTACCTCAAGGTTACGACTTTCACTTACGACAGACATTGAAGAAAAAGATTTGGAGAAATTATGCAGTATCATTGGCTAAACCAAAAAGATGGAAACAAAAAACTTTTACTGTTTTTTTGCGGTTGGAGTTTTGACTACAAACCCTTTGAAAGGCTTGCGTGCAATGATTATGATGTCTTAATGCTTTATGATTATAATGATTTGTCAATCCCCATTGAGATTTTAGGGTATGAAGAATATTTTCTTATAACTTGGTCAATGGGCGTCTTTGTTGCATATCTTTTGAAAGAAAAGCTGCCTGAATTTAAAGAAAAAATCGCAATTAACGGAACCCCGTTTCCAGTCGACAACGAAAAAGGTATTCCGATTAAGACTTTCGATTTAACTCTAAAATATGTAGATACAGGTTTACAAGGCAAGTTCCAGCGAAATCTTTTCAAAACAGAAGAGGAGTTTCAAAAATATCTTCAAAACCCTGTCGCACGTGAAATTCCAAATCAAGCATCAGAACTCGTTTCTTTGAAAAAATTAATAGACAAAACTGACGTGGATTATAAAAAATACTATAATCGTGCTATAATCAGTAATACGGATAAGATTATTCCGACGAGAAATCAACATAATTGTTGGGATAATGTTTGCCCCGTAGTTGTACTCAATAGCGGACATTTCCCGTTTTATGATTTTGAAAGTTGGAACGATATTTTAAAATGCAGATAAATCCCAAAACATTAAAAAATAAATTTCGAAAAAGTATGGATAAATACGATGAAAATGCTTTTGTTCAAAGAATAACTGCAGAAAAGTTGGTTTCATCATTGTCTCAGAAAAAGTTCGATAATATTCTTGAAATAGGCTGCGGGACAGGTATTTTAACAAAGCAGATTGAGCAAAATCTTGTTTTCCAGAAATATTTTGCAAATGATATTGTCGAAAAATCAAAAAACTACATTGATGGCATAATTTCTGAAAACACTTTTGTTTGCGGGAATGCACAAAAAATTAAACTCCCGCATAAGGTCGATTTGATAATTTCTAACGCAGTTTTTCAATGGTTTGAAAATTTGGACAAGGTTTTAGAATATTATTCTTCATTATTAAAAATTGACGGTATAATTGCTTTTTCTACGTTTTCACCTGAAAATTTCTTAGAAATCCGAGAGGTTACGGGTCTGACTTTGAATTACAAAAATATTGATGAACTTAAAGAAATTGTAGAGAAAAATTTTGAAATAATTCACATTGAAAAATTTAATTATAAGATGAATTTTTCAACTCCGTTGCAAATTCTTGCTCACATGAAAAATACCGGTGTAAATTCGCTTACGGAAAAGCATTGGGGAATTAAGAACGTGAAAGAATTTTGCGACAAATACAGGGAAAAGTTCCCTGAATTGAGCCTTACTTATGCTCCGATTATTGTCGTTGCCAAGAAAAAATAATAAAGATTTACCAGTTTGAGCGAGTCAGAATTTGTTTACCTTTGCGGTCAAACATTTTGTCTTTGTACCAAACTCCTTTGAATTCGCCGTCAGGTTTGTAAATATATTGCAGGTCGTGTGAAACAAAATAGATTGCTCCGGCAAGTGTTCCGTTTGAGCGAACTTGTTTTGAATAATACGGATAGTTCGGGTAATTTTCAGACATCGTGTCAACGTAGCTCAAACGTCCGTAGGCACTATAGTAATAAACGGTTTTTGGGGTTTTCTTGAATTGTATTGCGTACATATAAAGAATACTTTCTTTATAGAAAAAACCGCATATTTTTGCATCAGAGGTTTCTGTAATACCGTTTGAAGCAAGTTTGTAGTTTGATTTGTAATATTTGTCCTTAATGAAATCTTTGTATGTGTTTTTAAAATCTTTTTTAGAAATTTTGGTAATAATTTCTTCTCCAAAGATTTTGCTTTGATAATCAGCGATTTGTGCATCTCTTTGAACTTGCGGAAGGTTAACCCAATCGAAATCAACACCGCCTGTCAGTACGGTATCACTCGCCTGACAAAGGCTCCCGAAAAGAATTATTCCTAAAACAAGTAAAAGTTTTTTCATAATACTCCTTTTTACACTCTAAATATTGTAAGTAAATTGCAAAAAATTGCCCATTAGATTTTCGTTCCAAACCTGAACATCGTCGGGAACATTCAACACAACCGGTGCAAAATTCCAAATGTACTTGATATTTGCTTTGACCAAAAAGTCCGCCGTAGACTGAGCAAAGGCTTTCGGAACTGTCAAAATCGCAATATCGACATTTGTTTTTCTTGCCAAATTCGGCAATTTTTCGATATCCAAAACCATTTTGTAATTGATTGTTCCGCCGATTTTCTTTTTGTCGTTGTCAAAAAGTGCGATGATATTCAGCCCGTAGTTTGTGAAATTGTCGTACTTTGCAAGTGCCATTCCGAGGTTACCCGCCCCGATAATAAAAGCATTTTTCTTTTTGGCAAATCCGAGAGTTTTCTCAATGGATTTTTTCAGTTCTTTGACAATGTAACCGACACGACATTTGCCGGAATTGTTAAGTATATTAATATCTTTTCGCACCTGCGAATCGTCAATTTTTAATAATGTCGCTATCTGTTTGCTCGAAATAAATTCTATATTATCAACAATGTAATCGTCTAAAATGCAGTGATAAAGAGTTAATCTGCTTATAACTTTGTCTGAAATTTTCTTTTCCATAATTAGATTATACACCAAAAAAAAGAGCCACCGAAGCGGCTCTTGGAACAAACTTTTGATTCATTCCTCAAATAGTGTGAAGTGTAGTGTGTGTGCTTAAATTTCGTTTTGATTCCTCGAATTTAAGCGTCCTCGTGTTACATATATATAAACAATTTTTGTTATATAAAATTGCTATACTCTTTCTATTTTTCTTATATTCTGTTACAAAACTTCATAAATCAGATTGTACATATTCCTAAAAATGCTGTATAATGTTGAAACACAAGAGTTTTACGCAAAGGAGAATTATGAAAATTTTAATATCAAACGACGACGGGATTGCGGCTAATGGGATACGAGTTTTAACAAGAGCATTGGCGGAAGATCATGAGGTTTATGTTATTGCACCGGATAGAGAACGTAGTGCTGCGGGGCATTCTTTGACTTTGCATACTCCGTTGAGAGTGGAGGAATTGGAAACAATTTCAGGAGCAAAAAGAACTTGGGTTACGACAGGCACACCGGGGGATTGCGTTAAAATCGGGATTAATGCAATTTTGTCAAAAGAAGAAATGCCTGATCTTGTAATTTCAGGAATTAATCATGGTCCTAATTTGGGCTCTGACATTTTATACTCGGGAACGGTAAGTTGTGCAATGGAAGGGGCAATGATGGGAATTCCGAGTATTGCCGTTTCGTTGGCGAGTATGCAGTCTGATTATGAAGATTTTCAATTTGCAGGCGAATTTGTAAACGCTCTTTTGAAAAAGATTGAAAAATTCCCATTTCCGCCGAAATCAATTTTAAATGTAAATGTTCCGGCTCTTGATGCGGAGGATATCGCCGGTGTTGCGATTACGGAACTCGGGAGCAGAATGTTTACAAACACTTATGAAAAGCGAATTGACCCGCGAGGTAAAGTTTATTAT